>DASTSF010000173.1:0-3077 GCA_035760825.1 Bacteroidia bacterium | reverse complement strand
GACGGGCCCGATCTTCCCTTCGCCCATCAGTGAGAAATCGACGCCGCGTGTGCGTGTGCTGCCGATATTTTCCGAACGGAAACCAAGACCAAAGAGCGGATCGACGGTGGGTTTTCCAAACTGTCCGAACGCGAATTCCATCATGTTCTCGTATTGCATCCAGAAGATGGAAAGGTCCGCGTAGCCTTTCCATTGGCCCACGCGTACGCCCTGCTTCACGCCGATCTCGGCCGACTGCCCCGTTTCCGGCTGCAGCGAAGGATTGGGGTAGATCTCCAGTCCCGCCGCATCGGTGCGGATGAATTTTTCCGCGACACAGGGGAAGCGATAACCTTGCCCGTACGAGATGCGGAGGAACGTTCCTTCGTTCACCTGGTAATTCACGCCGACGCGCATCACGGGACGGAACGGGAGCTTCAGCGTGTCGTTCTTCGAAAGGTTCATGTGGAATTCCGTCGTCGCGGTGTCAACGCGGTTGTATTCGCCGCGCACACCGACAGTGACGAACAGCCGGTCCCAGAAGCGCCGGTCGAACTGCGCGTACCCCGCGACATTCGAAGCGATGTGATCGCCGTAGAGGTCGGCTTTCACCGTGGTGTACGATCCCACAAGGCCCGCGGTAACGGTCATTTTGTTTTTGAATTTGTACTGGTACTGGTATTCGCCGTACCAGAAATCCGCAAGCGAGCCCTGGTCTTTGTCGTTGATGTTGTTCGTCCGGAAATAACGCCCGCGCAGCGAATGGCGGTGACCTTTCGGTCCGTAATAGGTGATGAACGGATCGATGTTCCAGCGGTAATTTTTGTAGATCTGTATCGTGCTGTCCGCCGGGATGTACGCGAGCGAATCATTGTACCAGAGAAGGAAAAGTCCGCCCGTCGTGCGCATCATGTTCGCATTGACACCGGCGCTGAGGCCGGAGATCTTTTTGAAACGGTAGCGTGTATTGATGTTGAGCCGTTCGCGTTGTTCGGTTTCGAGGTAGCGGTAACCTTCGTCGTTGTAAATATGTCCCGCTACCACGAGGTCGAGGTTCCCGATCTGGCGTGAATGGCAGAAGTTCATTCCTGCGAACGTGGGGTTGCTCGTTTTCCACCAGCGCAATTCGGGCCGGCGCGGATCGCCGTAAAATCCCGACGTCATCGAGATCGTCGTTTGGGGCGTGCTCGTCGGGTAAGCGGTCCTGAACTGGATCACACCGTTGAGCGCGGATGAACCGAAGAGCGCGGACGATGCGCCTTTCATCACTTCCACCTGCGAAAGATTTTCGATCGGCAGGTAATTCCATTTCACGTCGGCCGCATCGCCGGAAAGCATGGGCATGTCGTCGACCACGAGCAGCACGCGGGAACCGGCGCCGTAGCTGAACCCGCTTCCGCCGCGTATGTTCGCCTGGCCGTCGGTCATGTTCACGCCGGGGACCTGGTCCATGATGGTTTCCATTGTCGTGGTGTTCTTATCGTCGATGAGCTTCGGCTTCAAAACTTCCATGGAAACGGGCACCTGGCGGATGTCCTGTTCATAACGGCCTGATGACACGACCACGATGCTCAGCTGCCGCGAGGTGTTGCTCATTTTTATGTCGAGCTGCAGCGTGGCGCCCGGCGTTACGTCGACGGAAACAGAATCCGTGGTGTAGCCGGTGTAGCTGAACGTCACCACCTGCTTTCCTTCTTTCGCTTTGATGACATAACCGCCGTTCACATCCGAAACCGCACCGCCCCCGGCTGAAGAACGTATGATCACCCCGATCAGCGGATCGCCCGAGGAGCTGTCGCGTACGGTGCCTTTGATGTAGGACGACTGGCTGAAACAGAAAACAGAAAAGAGAAGGAAGGGGAAAACAAGAAAAAATTTCCGGTTTGACATGCTTTTGTATTTTTGCCGTCCCTTTTTGGGGTTTATGTTTTAGCTGATTTTAAGTTTATCATTTGCAATGTATAAGAAAAGGTTAACAGGTACAATATGGCTTTCGACGAACGTGTCTTCCAGGTCGCTCTAAGTATGATACCGGGCATCGGGCCCGTCACTTCCAAAAAACTCATCACCCGTTTCGGCAGCGCCCCGGCGGTTTTCAGGGCGAAAAAAAACGAATGGCGCGATGTCCCTTTTGCAGGAAAACACCTCGCTGCGATGGTGAAGGATAAGTCTGTTCTCCTGCGCGCGGAAAAGGAAATTGCGTTTGCGGAAAAGAATAATATCCGGCTCATTTTTTTCAGCGACAAAGAATATCCTTACCGCCTGAAGCAATGTTTCGACGGACCGTACCTCATTTATTACCGGGGAAATGCGCCGCTCAATCCTGCGCGCGTGGTGAGCATTGTGGGCACGCGTCGCGCAAGCGAATACGGAAGAATGCTCACGGAAAAGCTCGTGGAGGATCTTTCCGCCTGCAGCGTGACGGTGGTGAGCGGGCTTGCGTTCGGCATAGACATCCTTGCGCACAAAGCGTCGCTGAAATACGGCGCGCCCACGATCGGTGTGCTCGGTCACGGCCTCGACATGCTGTACCCGGTCGGGCACAAAGCGACGGCGAAAAAAATGGAGGAGAACGGGGGCATTCTTTCCGATTTTCCCAGCGAAACGATTCCCGATAAGGAAAATTTCCCGCTGCGCAACCGCATTGTTGCCGGCATGAGCGATGCGACGATCGTTGTTCAGTCCGGTGCGAGCGGCGGCTCCATGATCACCGCGGAGTTCGCGAATAATTACAACCGCGACGTGTTCGCATTTCCCGGCGCTGTCGGCGACGCGCTGTCGGCAGGCTGCCACAGCCTCATCCGGCAGAACAAAGCAGCGCTGATCGAATCGGCGGACGATGTGCTGAAATTCATGGGCTGGGAACGGAAAGAGGAAAAACCGAAACAGTCGCTCATGCACATCGGCACGACGCCGGAACAGGAAACGCTGCTTACGCTGCTGCGCGGGCAGGGTAATGTGCACATCGACGATCTCGTGCTGGCTTCGGGTTTTTCGCAGGGAAAAACATCGTCCATCCTGCTCGAGCTGGAATTCGCGGGAGCCGTGAAATCATTGCCGGGAAAATTTTACAGGCTGAATTAGAGCCGGGCTCAAAC
>DASTSF010000172.1:0-4349 GCA_035760825.1 Bacteroidia bacterium | reverse complement strand
AGGACGCCCGCGGTAAGCCTGGCAATGAACACCGTCACAGAGATCGAAACCTTCCGGCGCATGCCGCGACATGTGCGCGAGCGCGTACGTGCGGCAGAGGATGGCCTGCACTTTGTAAAATTCCTTCGCTGTTCTTCCGCCTGATTCGGATTCCACGACGCCCGCCACGTAATGCTCGAGCTCAACTTCGTTGATGCAAAGCAGCTTCCCGTCGCGCACGGTGATCTTCAGCGAATGATCATACACGCGCGTTCCGCTCATCGGTCTGATGGGTTTGATCTTGAATGCGGACGAATCAGTGCGGGCGACGATGCGGAACGATGAAAAAAGTCCGAGCGTATCGCCGGGAATTCGTATTTCCAGGGAATCATTTACAACGGAAAGCTGGAACACCTGCGTGGCAATGGAATCGGGCTGCTGAATATCGTTGATGTAACAATCATACGAACCGGCGTAAACGGAAATGTTCGCGGAAAAAACATTCATAGACGAAAGCACGCGCACATTGATGTTGCCGGCCGCAAGCGAAAGGCAGCAAAGGAGAAAGAAAAAGGTCGCCAGTTTCTTCACGCACCGAGATTTTTGATGATCAGCTCTGCCGTCCGTCGCGAAGCACCGGGACCGCCCAGCTTTTCACGGAGGACAGCATAATCGTCCAGCATTTTCTGCCGGCTGTTGGTATCCGCGGTTATCTTTTTCAGCTCAGCAGAAATTGTACCGGCGTTCATTTCCGACTGGATCAGTTCCTTCACCACTTCTTTTCCCATCACGAGGTTGACGAGGGAAATGTAATCCACCTTCACCAGGCGTTTCGCGATCTGATAGGAAACCGTGCTTCCCCTGTAGCAGACAACTTCAGGCACCGCGTGCAAAGCTGTTTCGAGCGTGGCCGTTCCGGAAGTGACGATCGCCGCATGCGACTGCCGCAGCAACGCGTATGTTTTTCCGAAAACGATCTCCGTGCTGTTCCCGTTCATCAGGCCGCGGTAAAATTTTTCCGGCTGGGAAGGCGCACCTGCAATGACAAAACGGAATTCAGGGAAACGGGAGGCGGCGCTGAGCATGACCGGCAGCATGGTCTTTATCTCCTGCCCGCGGCTCCCGGGCAGCAGGGCGATTATTTTCCGGCCGTCATCCGCCAGTGCAGGCTCGCTGTTTTCTTCCCTTGCGATCGCGTCAAGCAAAGGATGTCCCACGAAATCCACTTCAAAATCGAACTTCGCATAAAAATCTTTTTCAAAGGGAAGGATGCAGAACATGCGGTCGACCACTTCGCGGATCCTGAACACACGCGATTGCTTCCAGGCCCACACCTGCGGAGAGATGTAATAAAAAACTTTTATCCCGAGCTCCTTCACGAAAGGAGCCACGCGCAGGTTGAAGCCCGGGTAATCGACGAGGATGACCGCATCGGGTTTCCATTCCCGGATATCGTTTTTGCAGAATGAAATATTATTGAGGATCGTGCGGAGGTGAAGAATGACTTCCGCAAAACCCATGAACGCAAGATCGCGGTAATGGCGCACGAGATGCATTCCCTCTTTCGCCAGCAGGTCGCCGCCGAAACCGCGGAATTCTGCAGCCGGATCGAGCTGCTTCAGCTCACGCACAAGGTTCGATGCGTGCAGGTCGCCTGAAGCTTCTCCGGAAATGAGGTAGTACTTCATTTCCGTCAGACGAAGAATTTTTCATAGACAACCCAGCAGGTGTAGATGATCGTGGCTGTGAGCACGCCCCTCGCCGACTGGTATCTTTCGCGCCAGACAAAAAGAAAAAACAGCGGGAGGTTGCTGGCGTAGCAGGCAAGGCTGATCGACGCGACGACGATATGGAAAGAATTGAAATACTGCAGAAAGCCGGAGAAGGAAGTCTGGTAACGATACGTGAACAGGTAATAGATATACAGCGCTGCCAGGGGCGCGAGCAATCCGATCAAAAGTCCGAGGATCACGTTATCGAATTTCTTTTTCATCTTTTTCCGGGATGAGCTCCATTCAGCGGATGGATTTTTTCAAGCGCCGAATGCGCGGTGAGATCGGTTCCTGCAGGAACGACGGAAACATAATTATTCGAAAGCGCCCAGACATCCGTGTCGGTGGCTTCGGGTTCGAAATTTTTAAATGATCCCGTAAGCCAGTAGTATTTCCTTCCGGAAGGATCCGTCCGTTCGTCGAGCTCTTCCACCCAGGTTCCGTTCGCCTGGCGGCATACGCGGATACCGCGGATCTCATCGATGTGCAGCTTCGGGATATTGACGTTGAGGCAAACGCCGCCGGGCAATCCTTTCTTCAGCAGGAAAGCGATCACTTTTTCAGCGATCACCTTCGAAGCGGAAAAATCCGCGTTGATCGAATAATCGAGCAGCGAAAAACCGGCGGATGGAATTCCTTCGATCGCGCCTTCCATCGCTGCCGACATCGTGCCGGAATAAATGATGTTGATGGAATGATTCGCGCCGTGGTTGATCCCTGAAAGCACCAGCGCGGGCTTTGAAGGAAGCAGCTTGTTCACGGCCATTTTCACGCAGTCGACCGGCGTGCCGCTGCAGCTCCAGCTTTCCGCGCCCGGATGTGCATTCGTTCTTTCCACGCGCAGCGTCGAATTGATCGTGATGGCATGGCCCATTCCTGATTGCGGCTTGTCCGGCGCCACAACGACCACGTCGCCGAAGCTCATGGCCGTTTCCACGAGCGCAACAATTCCCGGGGCGTGTATGCCGTCGTCATTCGTAACAAGGATGAGTGGTTTACGGGTCATTCTTGCAAAGTTAGGAGCGGAAGCACCCCTGCAGGGAATACGGCCGGCGAGTAATCAAACACGGCCTGTTAAAAAGTGTTGGAACGAAAACAGCCACGCTTTTTACGTGGCGGCTTCGGTTAAATCCGGTCGCTCATCCCCTTCACACAACCCGGATTTCCATGCTTTCGTCTTTTACCTCTCCTTTTTTGGGAACGACGATCGTCAGGATGCCGTTCTCATAAGAGGCTGTAATTCCTTTTTCGTCCACACTGTCTTTCATCAGGCGGAAGCTGCGGCTGAAAGAACCGTGACGGAACTCGCGGCGATGGTAGTTGCGTCCTTCGTTCCCGCTTTCTTCTTTTTTATCGGCACTGATCGTCAGCACGTCTTTTTCAAGACTGATGCGGAAATCTTCTTTCGCAAAACCTGCGGCCGAAACTTCGATGTGCCAGCTCTTATCTTCTTCATGAATGTTTACGGCTGGAACATACGCTGCAAACTCTTTCCCGGTGAACGTATCGTCCCACAGATCGGAAAAGGTGGAACGGAAGAACGGGTGCGCAAACACTGAACGGCGTGGTCCGAATTTAATAATGTTGGTCATGGCAATTATGTTTTATTGGTTATTGATTGTTGGTTATCGTTTCAGTGTACATCATGTCATTTTCCGTACCAACGCATTTTTCACATTGCTTAACAGCCATTCCGTCAGCGTTTCATTGGGAAACCTGAAATTTTTTCAGCTTTTACGGGAAAAGCATTGCCAAAATTTCCTAACGCCGGAAATAACTGCGCGCCATTATCCGTCAGCCTAAGTGAACAGAAGCTGAACCCAGCGTATGCAGTTTACACCGGCACAACAAAAACGTGATACACGCATCAGCTTCCCTTCATCCGGAGTTCATGTGGCAAATGGAAATTTGCAAAACCCTCCAGAGGTGAAAAAAACATTCTTCCGGACGATCGTGCTCTCAGACATCCACCTGGGAACGTCGTCCTCCAAAGCGAAAGAGGTCGTTCATTTCCTCCGCAGCCATAAATGCGAAACGCTTATTCTCAACGGCGACATCATCGACGGGTGGCAGCTGAAAAAATCCGGGGCCTGGAAAAAGAAGCACAGTAAATTCTTCAAGGTCATCCTGCGTCGCGCAGCCAAAGGAACGAACATCATCTACATCCGCGGCAACCACGACGATTTCCTCGACGAAGTACTGCCTTTTTCGCTCGGTAATTTTTCCATCCGCCGCGACTGCTACATCGAATCGGCCGGGAAAAAATATTACGTCGTGCACGGCGATATTTTCGACACGATCACCACGAAACTTAAATGGGTCGCGAAGCTCGGCGACGTCGGCTACACGTTCCTGCTCTGGCTGAACAAGCACTACAACAAATGGCGCGAAAAACGCGGGCTTCCTTATTACAGTCTTTCGCAGGTGGTGAAGGCTAAAGTAAAAGGCGCCGTGAGCTTCATTTCCGATTTCGAAACGCAGCTTGCGGCCGTGGCCAAAGCGCGTCACTGCGACGGCGTGATCTGCGGCCACATCCATACCCCCGCTGATAAAATGATCGGGAAGATCCATTACCTGAACAGCGGCGACTGGGTGGAA
>DASTSF010000171.1:0-2594 GCA_035760825.1 Bacteroidia bacterium | reverse complement strand
ATAGCTGTTGACGGTTGCATAGTCCGTCAGGTTAACGCCCCCGCTCGGGTTCGATCCGGAATGGCAGGAAATGCAATAATTGTCGAGCGTGTTCCGGATCTGCTGCGAATAAGAGATCGTGCCGGAAGTATCGCAGGGCGTGAAAAGAGATGCGCCCGGGTAAAGCTCGTCGTAGTTGTCGTAGTAACAACTGCCGAGAAGCAGGGCGACAAAGGCCAGCGGGAAAATCAGTTTTTTCATGATCAGTTGTTTTTTGCACCCTGGAGAATCCAGATATAAATGAGTTTGATCTGCTCGCTGGTAAGACGGGGATAGGCAACGGTCGGCATCATGTCCTCGCCCGAGCTGGCGGTGATGTCGATGTAGATCTGCGAGCTGTGCGGCTTCCCGGGAACGATGCGGTTGTCTGCCATCATATCTTCATAGCTGTCGATTACGCGGTGGTCCTGCGATGTGGACAGCGTGTCATGACAACCGGAATGCTGGCAGCTTCCGCGTATGATCGGTTGGACCTGGGCCGTGAAGCTTACCTGTTCGTCCGGAAGCACAGGTTCGTGCCGGCATGCAATAAAGAAAAACAGGGGGATGAAGATGGAAAGAAGAACGATCAATTTTTTCACGTGATAATAATTTATACAAAGGTATTGCGTGTAAATACACTTATATGCTCAGTGCGCATTAAAATAAATTTCCCGGTTCAAATTTAGATGCGTTCTAAATATGATGGGTTGTTCCCGGTTTGCGTATTCTTGAAAACAGGCACGCAAGCGTAACTTTCCACATGTAATAAATAGCGCGCACGCTGTTGATGGAAGATACTCCGCCACGGCGCTCCCGCATTTTCACGGGCACTTCCCCGATCTTCATTCCGTGACGTGCATAAAGAACGATGGCTTCCGGCTCGGGGTATTCATCCGGGTAATTTTCATTTACGAAATTCAGCGCTTTCCGGTTCAGCAGGCGGAAGCCGGATGTCGTGTCGGATACCGTAATTCCCGTCAGCCAGCGGTTCAGCCGGCTGAAATAATTGATGCCGGCCCGGCGCATGCCGGTCGACTGGAACCCGTTTTTGTCAATGAAACGCGAACCGATGACAACGTCGCAGGCGTTTGCTTCCGCGAACGCGACAAGCTGCGGAATTTCATCCGCCGGATGCTGCCCGTCTCCGTCGACCTGCACCGCGTAATCAAAATCATTTTCGTACGCATAGCGGAAACCCGTTTGTACGGCGCCGCCGATGCCGAGATTTACGGGAAGGTGAAGCGCAATGCAGTCGAGCGTATCAATGATCTCACCGGTTGCATCCGTTGAGCAGTCGTTGACAACGATAACGGTGAGGTTCACCGGTTGCGTCTTCGCCAGGGAATTCAGCTCGTTCACGACTGAAGCGATCGCTTCCGATTCATTGTAGGCCGGTACCACCGCTGCGATCTTCATTCAAAACGAAGTTGAAGAAAAAAAATCCCGCTCAGAGGCGGATCACGGTAACCGTGAGCACGCCCTGCAGCTGTGGCGCTGACGCGCTGCTCACGTTGGCGGTTGAACCGGTTCCGGCAGAAACGACTTTCACCTCGAACGTATGATTGCCCGCAGAAAGATTATAGCTTCTTCCGAGCGACCAGTTCGTGATCACCTGCGCAAGCCCGGTGGTATTCGCCGCAACGATCCGCCGCTGTCCCGCGGAGGAGGAAACAACACCGTCCACGAACAAGCCGATGTCGACCACCGAGAATGAATTTCCCGTGCCGGTGCATTGAATTCCGCCGTCGCTGTGCACATATACCATGCTGTTGGCGGGAATATTGATCGTCTGTGTAAGACCAGGAATAAGCGTGTAGGTGGTCACTGCAGTACTTACCGCCAGCTGCCCGGTTCCGTAAACTTCATAAATGTTTTGCCCGGTTGTTCCGCTGGCGCCTGCAGCTCCTGTCGGACCAGTTACGCCCGCGGCGCCGGTACTGCCGGTTGGTCCTGTGGCGCCGGTCGGTCCTGCGGGACCATTACCGGAAGTTTCGGCATACAGGGCATAGGGAACGGAAAGCAGCTGCGATGTTCCGGCCGAAACATAATTGTTTCCCCCCGTGATGTCCATGCCGGTCTCGAGGAAATAAGGCCCGTTCGCCCAGTTGATCGCGCTGAATGTTCCGGTTACGGGAGTTCCTCCGCCCATCTGCACGGTGTAAAGTCCGAACTGGTTGGTAACCGTGGAAAACGTTTCCTGGTAGGTGATCGTTCCTGTCGGTGTTCCCTGGTGAATGGTCAGCTCGAGACCGAGCGCCTGGTTGGTCAGCGGTGTTCCGAGCAGGTCGCGCGCAATGCCCTGGTAAGTGACTGATTGCGGTGCCTGCGCAAATGCGGTGGAAGCGGCGATGAGGAACAGGAAAAGAAAGTGTCGTTTCATAAATTATCTTGCCAATGTGATTTTGAAAGTCCGGACGATGTACTGGTTGTCTGAAATGCTGCTGCAGCGGATGAAATAAATTCCATTGTCGAAAGCGGAAAGATCGATATCGAACGCCTGCTTCCCGCCCGGAGTCTCTGCGCTCTGCGTAAGGATTACCTGCCCGGTCGTGTTGAGCACATCGATGGTGACG
>DASTSF010000170.1:0-4209 GCA_035760825.1 Bacteroidia bacterium | reverse complement strand
GCTGAAAAATTATTACGAACGCAACCGCGACCTTTGTTTTATCGGCATGGCTGCGCTTTATACACTCAACATCATCGATGCTGCAGTCGATGCGCACCTCATGACCTTCGATGTGAGCGATAATCTTTCCATGCACGTGCAGCCGTATTATTTTCCTTCAGGAAACCGGGCGTGGTGCGGACTGAATCTCACGCTTACCTGCCGCTGAAACTTTGTTCTTCATCCGGTCCATCAATAAACCGAGCACGATCAAAACCGCCCCGAGCGCAAGATAAAGCGGCTGGAAGATGATGAATTCGTGGATGAAGAACAGCTGTATGGAAATCCACATCACCACGAAGAAACCCATGAAAACCGTCAGCCGCGGGTAGATCCATTTACCTGAAATGCACAACACACCGGCGATCATCGCCAGTATCCCGTTAACAGAAAAAAGCACGACGCCGGGAATGAAAAAATCGCTGAACGGTGAATGCCGGAGCAATTCTGTTTTCATCTGCAACGTGCTTCCATCCGGAACGGAGATCAACGCAAAACCACCGACCAGCGCCGGCACGGACAGAAGAAAAATGAGCAGAAGACCCGACGTTATGCGGGTAAACTTCAATAATTTCTCTGAAAATCTCATGCGTCAAAACTATTCCGCACGGGCAACCCCGGCCGTAACCTGCGTCATATCAATAAATGATATTTAACAATTTGAACCTGTGCCGGCCGGCAGGACATTCCGGGACTGCCCGTATTTTCTGTAAATTTGACCAATGAGAAAAGGATTTTTTCACTGCCTGACCGCCTGTGCGGCACTGCTGTGCCTTCTTCCCTTTTCTTCCGCTGCCCAACAAACCATCCCGACCGACACGACCCGCAAGATCATCCAGTTTTCGGGTATTGTGCTCGACGCCGACAGCCTGAATGGAATTCCCTACGTGGCAATCGTCGTGCGGCATTCCGAGCGCGGCGTTTACAGCAACCTCAACGGTTATTACTCCATGGTCGTGCAGGCGAAAGACACGATCGATTTTTATGCGCTTGGCTACAAGCGGGCTTCATTTATTTTGCCGGATACGATCACGTCGGACAATTATAACCACGTTCAGGCGTTAAAGCTCGACACCATTCTTCTTCACGAAGCGGTTGTCTATCCATGGCCTTCGAAAGACCAGTTCAAAAACGCGTTCCTCACGGCAAATGTTCCCTCCGACGACCTCGATCGCGCACGGAAAAATCTTGCCCAGGCCGAAATGGTGCAGCTGGCGCAGAACGTGGCGATGGACGGCGGCATGGTTTACCAGGGACAAATGCAGCAGCGCGTCAACCAGAATTATTACGCCGGGCAAAAACCGCCGAACAATCTTCTCAATCCTGTCGCATGGTCGCGTTTCATCCAGGCGCTGAACAACGGCGAACTCAAACGACAATAATTCCCGCACCGTTTTCTTTATGCTGATTTTTCGCCGCAGCTTGTTTGTGAAAATCCTGGCGCTGAATGTGCTTTGTCTTTTATCGTGCATTTCTTTCCTGCACGCGCAGTCGGCCACCGTATGCGGAACCGTGAAGGATTCCACCGGGAAACCCCTGGCGGATGTGCAGGCCGGCTACATCGGCAGCAGCAAATTATCGATGACGGATGCCAACGGAAACTTCTGCTTCAACGTTCCCGCCGCAAAAGAAGTGACGATCGTTCTCCGCGCTGTAGGTTACACCGGTATCAGCAAAAAAATATCGGTTTCTGCAGGAGATACGCTGAAGCTCAATTTCACAATGAAATCGAACTACGTCGGTAACGTGATCAACGTTTTCGGCGACAAGGATGATTTCGGCCGCCCGCTCCCTCCGCACATTGCCGATCATCTTCCAGCACCGAACGGGCCGGATATTTCCAACGTCCTGAAATATACAGCCGGCGCTTTTTCACCCAATGAGCTGAGCACGCAGTATTCCGTGCGCGGCGGAAATTTCGACGAGAATCTCGTTTATGTGAACGATATCGAAGTGTACCGGCCTTTTCTCACGCGCGCAGGTCAGCAGGAAGGACTCAGCTTCGTGAACATCGACATGACGGACAACGTATATTTTTCTGCCGGCGGCTTTGATGCGAAGTACGGCGATAAAATGTCCTCCGTCCTTGATGTCACGTACCGCACACCGACAAAATTCCGCGGTACGGCATCCGCAGGCCTGCTCGGCTTCACTGCGGAAGTAGAAGGTTCGAGTACCAATCACCGTTTTTCGTGGATGCTGGGCGTGCGCAATAAAACCAACCGCTATGTCCTTCGTTCGCTCGACACGAAAGGAGATTATTTCACCAACTTCATCGACGGGCAGGTTTATCTTTCCTATGCGATAACAGATGAATGGTCGCTGAATTACCTCGGCAATTATGCCTACAACAAATACAACCTTATTCCCTCCACACGTGAAACGGATTTCGGAACGATCAACAACGCGCTGCGCTTTACCGTTTATTTCGACGGGCAGGAAATAAATACGTTCACCACGAATTTCCATGCGCTTTCGCTGGACTACAGCGATCACCATCACTGGCGCTCGAAGTTCATCCTGTCTTCTTTCAATTCCTACGAAACGGAAACGTTCGATGTGCAGGGACAATATTACATCGATCAGCTCGAGGCGGATTTCGGAAAACCGACGTTCGGCCAGGTGGCGTTCAACCGCGGCGTGGGAACATTCATCAACCATGCGCGCAATTACCTCGACGCATGGGTGAACAACGCAGAAGTCAAAGCGTGGCGCTATTCGTACAGCGACAAATACACGTGGAACTTCGGGCTGCGTGCGCAGAACGAGCGCATCAACGATCAGCTCAGCGAATGGAACTACATCGATTCGGCCGGTTACTCGATCCCGTATTATCCGTACGAAACCATCGACCTGCAGAATGTGGTGAAGAGCACAGCGCAGCTGAATTCCATGCGCTACTCGGGATTCGTGCAACTGAAATATTCCACCAGGCTTCGCGACACTTCCGATTTTTCCGTCACCGCCGGCGTCCGCGCGCAATACTGGGACCTCAACGGTCAGCTCATTGTAAGTCCGCGCATACGCCTTTCCTGGAAACCCAACTGGAAAAAAGACATCGCCTTCAAGTTCGCAACAGGCCTGTATGACCAGCCTCCTTTTTACCGGGAGCTGCGTGATTTTACGGGCCATGTCAACCGGGATGTGAAGGCGCAGACGTCCGTTCATTTCATTGCCGGCAGCGACTGGACTTTTCAATGGTGGGGGCGCCCGTTCCGTTTCATCACGGAGGCATATTACAAATACCTGGACAATCTTATTCCCTATGAAGTGGACGACGTCCGCATCCGTTATTACGGCGCGAATCTTTCGTATGGCTACACCTACGGCCTCGATCTCCGCCTCAACGGGGAATTCGTGGAGGGCGTTGAATCGTGGGTGAATATTTCACTGCTGCGCACAAGAGAGAATCTTTACAACGATTATTATTACATCTACCTCAATTCAGACGGCGACACGATCATTCCGGGTTACACGTACAACAACATTCCCACGGACAGCATCAAACAGATACCAGGATTTATTCCCCGCCCCACCGATCAGCTGCTCATGTTCTCGCTGATGTTCCAGGATCACCTGCCGAAAGTTCCTTCCTGCAAAATGAACCTCGGCCTCATCTTCGGAAGCGGGCTTCCGTTTGGTCCGCCGACGCACGAAAAATACAAGCAGGTATTCCGCATGCCGCCTTACCGCCGCGTCGATATCGGTTTCTCCTACGAGCTGATCAAAGCCAACAAGCCGCTGCCCGTCACGAATCCTTTCCATGTGCTGAAATCCTGCTGGGCCGGGCTGGAAGTTTACAACCTGCTGCAGGTGCAGAATACGATCTCTTATTACTGGGTGAAAGATGTGACGGGACGTTCGTATGCCATTCCCAATTACCTCACGAACCGGCAGCTGAGCGTGAGGACGATCATTACGTTTTAATTCTTTGTTCCGTGAAAGCCAAACTAATTGCCTGGGGATTGATTCTTACGGGATCTGTGGTTTTGATCTACGCGGGAACCTGTTTTTATGCCGGAGTTTCCATGTGCCTCGGGCGCACGTATACAAAAAAAGATCTCATAGCGAATTACCAGCTGAAATCGAAGGAGATCAATGAAGTGAAAACCTACATCAATTCCATTGTTCCGGCGGGAAAAAAGGTTTTTATAGAATTTGAAGGAAACC
>DASTSF010000169.1:0-3755 GCA_035760825.1 Bacteroidia bacterium | reverse complement strand
GCGAAGCATCCCGGTGCGCTGCTGCTTTTCCGGGTGGGTGATTTTTACGAAACCTTCGGGGAGGATGCCGTGAAAGCTTCCGCCATCCTCGGCATCGTGCTCACCAAACGCGCGAACGGTTCCGCTTCGTACGTAGAGCTCGCCGGTTTCCCGCATCATTCCCTCGACACCTATCTTCCGAAGCTGGTCCGTGCGGGCATGCGCGTGGCGATCTGCGATCAGCTCGAAGACCCGAAGATGACGAAGACGATCGTGAAGCGCGGCGTAACAGAGATGGTGACGCCCGGTGTTTCCTTCAATGAAAAAGTGCTCGACCAGCGATCGAATAATTTTCTTGCGGCACTGCATTTCGAAGGAGAGGATGCGGGTGTTGCGTTCCTCGATGTTTCCACCGGTGAATTTCTCGTGGCGCAGGGAAAGACCGCGTACGTGGATAAGCTGCTGCAGAATTTCCGCCCGAGCGAAGTGCTTTTCCAGAAGAACAGGAAGAAGCAGTTGTCTGAAGAGTTCGGCGACAGGTTTTACGTGTTCGGGATGGAAGACTGGATCTTCACACCGGAATTTTCCACGGAAAAGCTGATGAAGCATTTCGGAACGAATTCGCTGAAAGGTTTTGGCATCGAAGAGATCCCGCTGGGCGTTATCGCTGCGGGCGCTGCGCTGCATTATCTCTCCGAAACACAGCACGACCGCGTGCAGCACATTTCGGCCATCTCGCGCATCGAGGAAGACAAATACGTGTGGCTCGACCGTTTCACTATGCGCAACCTCGAGTTGTTCGGTTCTGCGAATGAAAATGCGAAGACGCTGATCAGCGTGATCGACCGGACGGTTTCCCCGATGGGATCGCGCCTGCTGAAACGCTGGCTGGCGCTGCCGCTGAAAGATATCGATGCGATCAGCGACCGGCTCGAAGGTGTGCAGGCGCTGCTGGAAAAAAATGAAATACGGGACAAGCTTTCCGACCTCATCAGCAGCGCCGGCGATCTCGAGCGTCTTGTCGCCAAAGCGGCGGCCGGAAGAATAAATCCGCGCGAGCTGCTGCAGATGCGCCGCGCGCTGGAGATCATTCCGCCGGTGAAAGAATTGTGTGCGCAATCGGGAAATGCGCAACTGAAGAAAACCGGTGAGCGCCTGGACGAATGCGCGGCGATCCGTGAACGCATAAAAAAAGAGCTGCACGAAGAGCCGCCGGTGGTGGTGAGCAAAGGCGGCGTCATGGCCGAAGGTGTGGATGCGGAACTGGATGAACTGCGGCGCATGGCCTTTTCAGGAAAAGATTACCTGCTCCAGCTGCAGCAGCGGGAAAGTGAGCGGACGGGGATTCCTTCGCTGAAGGTGGCATTCAACAATGTGTTCGGCTATTACCTCGAAGTGACGAACGCGCACAAGGATAAAGTCCCGGGAGAGTGGATTCGGAAGCAGACGCTGGTGAACGCGGAACGCTACATCACGCCGGAGCTGAAAACGTACGAGGAAAAAATTCTCGGCGCGGAGGAAAAAATTCTCAGCATCGAGCAGCGCTTATTTGCAGAGCTGGTCCAGTCGCTCGCTGAATGGATCGCCCCGATCCAGTCGAACGCTTCCCTGCTGGCGCACCTCGATTGTCTCACCGGTTTTGCGGTGCTGGCGCAGCAGAAGAATTACGTCCGCCCGCACGTGAACGATTCGCTGGTGATCGACATCAAGAACGGCCGTCACCCGGTGATCGAGCAGCAGCTTCCTGCCGGTGAAAGCTACATCGCGAACGACATTTACCTCGACAGCACCTCGCAGCAGATACTGATGATCACGGGACCGAACATGTCGGGTAAATCGGCCCTGCTCCGGCAGACAGCGCTCATCGTGCTGCTGGCGCAGATGGGATCGTTCGTTCCTGCGACGCATGCGCAGATCGGGCTGGTTGATAAAATTTTCACACGTGTAGGCGCGAGCGATAATATTTCTTCGGGTGAATCGACGTTCATGGTGGAGATGAACGAAACGGCGAGCATCCTCAATAACATATCGGAGCGCAGCCTTGTGCTGCTCGACGAAATCGGCCGGGGCACGAGCACGTACGACGGTATTTCCATCGCGTGGGCCATTGCGGAATTTCTGCACGAGCAGCCGTCTGCAAGAGCGAAAACGTTGTTCGCGACGCATTACCACGAACTGAACGAGATGGCCGAGCGTTTCCCGCGCATCCGCAATTTCAACGTGAGCGTGAAAGAGGTGGGCAACAAAGTGATCTTCCTGCGCAAGCTGGCGCCGGGCGGAAGTGAGCACAGCTTCGGTATTCACGTGGCGAAAATGGCGGGCATGCCGAGGAAAGTAGTGGAGCGGGCGAAGGAAGTCCTTGCCCAGCTCGAAAAATCGCACAGCGGCGCCGAGCTGATGAACGAGAAACACGTGAAGCCGAAAGAGGAAGATTACCAGCTCAGCTTTTTCCAGCTCGATGATCCGGTCCTGGAGGGCATCCGTGAGGAAATCCTCAAAACGAACATCGACACGCTGACGCCGGTGGAAGCCCTGATGAAGCTGAACGAGATCAAAAAGCTGCTGGGGAAATAGGCTGAAACCCTTTCCACCAGTAGGTTTCAGGTAAAAGCATCAAAATTTTGCAGATTCGGGGGAGGATACTACTTTTGTACTCCCATTTTGGGAACTTTGATCACCGTTCTTTAGTTCGTGCCTCCGGGCAATGGCGGAAGCAGCTCAGTTGACAAAGCGTAATCCGCCGTGGCGGATTAAGATCGCCGGTTCTTTAAATGATGGAATAAATAATAGCGGAAGTAGCTCAGTTGGTAGAGCGTAACCTTGCCAAGGTTAAGGTCGCCGGTTCGAGACCGGTCTTCCGCTCTGAAAACCTCTCTGAAAAGGGAGGTTTTTTTTTGCCGGGCTTCGATACGCCTTCTTCGCAGGCTACTCAGCCCGGCAAAAGAAGGGAAGGGACAGCGTGAGGGAAAAGGTACAATGCCCGGGTGGTGAAATCGGTATACACGAGGGACTTAAAATCCCTTGGTCGCAAGACCGTGCGGGTTCAAGTCCCGCCCCGGGTACAGAGCGGGACTTTTCGGTTGAAAAACCAGAAGTCCCGTTTTTCTTTGAAATTCTGCTGTTTGATATTGAGCTGATTAAGCTGGAAACCCCGCTGATCGATCCGGTTCGAACTTCATGCTTTTGTTTAGCATAAAAAAGACCCGGGGCGAAGACCGTTTCCTGCAGTTTCTGCTTTCTTGTTAACGGCTAAAGATCAGTCACTGATATCAAACTGCTTTTTCACGGCATTGTAATTGTTCCAATCCAGATTCGGATGCGCTTTCCGCTGCGAACTGGATGCCGCCACTATCTTGATGGTCCACGTGCCGAGATTGCTTGAGTTCGGCTGGCTCAGATCGGAGTCCTGGACGATGAGTGTTCCACCACCAACAAAGAGGTGATGCTTGAAGGTTCTGTGGGGAAACTGCCTGCTGTGTTCCATCTGACATTCGACTACGAACATGGAAAGATCACGGGCACGTACGATTATCTATCCCGAAAAGGAGTTGAATACATGCTCACCGGGACTATCGCTGGAGGTAAAATCGAACTGAATGAATTCACCGGAAGCAAACAGTCGGCAACTTGCTCGTTGGAAACGAAAGATAATCGCTCATTCAATGGGACAATGTTCAATACCGATGGAAGAAAACTACAGATGGTGATGAGGAGCAGCGAGGAGTTGTATTTGAATATTCTTTAGAATAAACGATCCCCGTCCTGCCGGACGAAAC
>DASTSF010000168.1:0-14228 GCA_035760825.1 Bacteroidia bacterium | reverse complement strand
CACGAGTTTCGCACGCCGCTCGGAACACTTCTTTCAAGCCTGTCCATTCTTGAAAAATATGTGAAACCGGGCAGTGGAAGTGCGGAGGAAAAGCATATCAACCGCATCCGTTCTTCTGTCAGTCATCTCGTGGAAATTCTGGATGATTTTCTTTCGCTTGACAAACTTGAGAATGGAAAGGCGGAGATACAGCCCGTGCCTTTCAACGTGGAAAGTTTTATCGGCTCAGTTGTGGAGGAAATGCAGACGCTGTTGAAGGAAGGCCAGAAGATCGAATGGAACTATAAAGGGGAAGCGGAGTTCCGGCTCGATACACGGGTGCTGAAAAATATCCTGTACAACCTGCTTTCGAACGCGATAAAATTTTCCGGTAAAGGATCCGGCATAACGATACATGCCTCCGCCACGGAACATGCGCTGATGATACGTGTGAAAGACAAGGGGATTGGTATCCCGGAGGCCGATCAGCCGTTCATGTTCATGCGTCTTTTCAGGGCCAAAAATGCGATCAACATCGGTGGAACAGGATTGGGCCTGAATATAGTGAAGCGCTATATCGAGCTGATGAACGGTGAGATCGGTTTTATCAGCGAAGAAGGAAAAGGGGCGGAATTTATTGTTCAGCTTCCGCTGGATAAATAAGCGCCGGTTGCCGGACGGCTTCAAAAAATAAATCCCGGGCAGGAGACAGGAAGTCGCCGGTCCGGGATTTGAGATGTTCAGCTTCAGCCCCTGCCGCCCGAAACGGGCCAGTACTTCGCTTTCAGCTGGTCGTCGTAATCATCGGCATAAATGCCGACGCGGTTAAGCGTTGCGGAGATCTCCGATTTATCGAGGCCTTCCAGCTCGCGGATCGCTTTGATGTACGCGCTGTTCCCGTGAATGGTGAACGCCACGCCGTAGAGGCGGTGATTGATCTCGAGCAGCTCGCGCGTGAACTCCGCGTTTCCCGGCGGAACATCCACTACCGGCGCCATCACCTGCAGGTAACCGCCGTCGATGAAATTTCCGTCCTTGTCCTTCGACTGCCACACATCCACCCAAACGCTCGCGGAGCCGAGCTTGAGGTTCCACTGCCCGATCTGCTGCCCGCGGCACGTGGCGGGATCCACGCCGAACGATTGGATCACTTCTTCGACGGCGCTGTAATAGTTCTGAATAGGTTCCATGGTAAAAAAAGTTAAGTGTTTAGGCGTGAAATATAGAACAAAAACTTCCGCGGACGGTTGTGTTAGTTTTAAAAGAAAGTCATGGAAGCGGGGGAGTTGAAAAGTCGGAAAGCGGTAACTTCATACAGCATGTGCAAAACCCCGCTGCTGATCATTTGTTTCCTGCTGCCGTTTTTCTCCGTTGCGCAGGACAGTCTCGCGTTCTGCCGTTTTCTTTCCCGTTTCCCGCTGATGAAAACGCCCGCCTGCATAGCTTTTTCGAAAGAAGAGCAGGAGGAGCTCGACCGCGGGTGGCCGGATTCCATGTCGTTCGTGCATCTTAATCACCTGATGGAAAAATAAAGACGGGACTGACCGGGAAATGCGGGTGATGAGGGTATTATTTTCCGTGTGCAAACGGATATAAGCAGTTAAGAACGGGTTTCGCATAGAAGGGAATTTATTTTTGCCGTCCTTCATTATGCGCCCCCTGCACATTTGCTTTCGCCTCCTCCTCTGCGTTTTTTTCTTCACCGGGAATTTTTCGCGCGCACAAACGCTTTCCGCCATTTCCTACCCGCAGATCAGCTGCAGCGGAACCTGTCCTTCCCAGGTGACATTGCTGACGTATGTTTCCGCAGCGTATTTCGATTCGACAAACGAAGTCATTTACCTCGGCGGGAAATTCAACGACGCCGGCGGGAATACGCGCAACGGGCTGGCCGCTGTTGATGCCGTAACCGGCAGCCTGCTTCCGCTGAACGTGAACGTGGGCGGAGGCGAAGTGCTCTCCATTGCAAAATCAGGCGACACGCTTTTCATCGGCGGGACGTTCTCGTCCGTGAATTCCATGGCAAGAAAGCGCATCGCTGCGCTCAGCGCAGCGACGGGAAACCTGTTGCCCGCTTTTTCCACCGGGACTTCTTCTGCCAATGATTCGGTGAACGCATTGCTCGTGCTCGGCGGAAAGTTGTACGCCGGCGGGAAATTCTCTTCGATCGAAAACAATGCACGCACGAACATTGCCTGCTTTTCTGTCGGCGGTGCGATACAGGCGTGGATGCCGTCGCCTGCATTTCCCGCGAATGAGCCGGTGCGGAAATTCGGCTGGTACAGCGGGAACATCGTGGTGCTGAAAGACGATATTTCCATTGACGGAAGCGACCTCGTCGCCGTGAATATTTTTTCCGGCAATGCAAATGTGCGCGTGTACACGGATGTCACGCAGACCATTTCCGATTTCGCCATGCGGGGCTCTGTCGCTTACTTCGCCGGACCTTTTCAAACGGTGAACGGCTATTCGCTGAATTACGCCGCCGCCTGCGATCTTTCGAATGGAAACCTGGCCGGGTGGAACCCTTCCATCGCTGTGGGTTTGTTCGACACGCGTTCGCGTTTTTCCATTGCGTACTACCGCGACAGCCTGTACATCGGCGTGATGGATGCGTCTTCACAGCAGCCGCAGTTCCACCGGCTTTACGTGAGCTATTACAACAGCGCAGCGCCGTCGAACATCCGCGTGCTGAAAACATATTCGTCGAATCTTCCGGGACTCAACGGCTATTACCACGATCATCTCCTCATCGCCAATGCGCGCATGATCGAGATCGAGCGGTACGCGCAGCACACGTCGTTTCCCGATGGAACGCTCAGCTGCGAGATCTATTCCTGGTGCCTGAAGCCGCCGCCCACGCCCGGTGCGTTCGTTATTCATCCGTTGAGCGCTTGCCCGGGCGATACGAACGTCATGTATTCCATCGTGCCGCAATCGTATTTCAGCAGCTATGTGTGGACAAGCAACACGCCGGACATTGTTCCTTCCGGGAATACGGCAAATGCTTCGGTGGATTTTTCAGAAACGTTCAGCGGCGGCGCCATCAAAGTATACGGCGTCACAAGCTGCGGAACGTCTACACCCGCTTTCCGCACGGCGACGGTAGCAGCGCTTCCTGTCCCGGATGCAAACGCAGGAAATGACGATACGGTCAGCTGTTTTCCCGTCCAGCATTACCTGCACGGAAGCTCGCTCACGCCCGGCGCTTCTTTCGAATGGAACGGACCTTCGGGGAATTTTATGACGGATTCGCTGCCGGTAACTGTTCCGGGGACGTACGTGCTCACTATCCAGGGACCCAATGGCTGCCGGAAACGCGATACCGCTTTGGTGATTGCAGACACGCTTCCGCCTGTGCTGGTTCCATTCGGGAGCATTCCTCCGCTCACGTGCCGTGACACAACGGTGCTGCTTGACGCCGCTTCGTTGTATGGCGCGGATTCACTGTATTGGTCGGGTCCCGGGCTTTCCGCGCATAACGATCCGGCGCTGGTTTCACAAATGGGAAATTTCCTGCTGACCGTTTCGGGTCGCCGCAACGGATGTGCTTCGCATGACACGCTTTTCGTCGCACAGGACCTTGCGCCGCCTCCGGCAAATGTCGTTGCCCAGGATTCCCTGCTCACCTGCCGGCGCGATTCAGTGCTGCTGGATGCGTTTTCCGCCGATGCAAATGCCGTTTTCCAATGGAGCGACAGCAGCGGGAATTATTTCAGCAACCCGTACAACGCGACACATTTCGGGATTTACCAGCTGCACGCAACGGATACGGTAAGCGGCTGCACGAACAGCTCGCAAATGTTTTTCGTGGATGAATGGACAACTCCGCCGGGCATTGATCCACTTCCGGATTCCGTTTTCCTGGATTGTTCCTATTCATCACTGACGCTGCATGCATTTTCCCAAACCGCGGGAGCTTCTTTTTCCTGGAACGGGCCGTCTTCTTTTTCTGCAACGGATTCAGCAGTCGTCACGCAGCAGGGAAATTATTCTGTTACAGCAGAAAATCCCCTGAACGGTTGCACGACCGTCGATTCCGTGTACGCCGGTTTTGCGATGACGCTCGATCTTTCGGTGAGCAGCGATACGGTTATCTGTCCCGGGTCGGGAGCGGTGCTGCAGGTTTTTCCCATTGGCGGAACGGCCCCATTTTCCGTTTCGTGGAATAACAATGCCGGAAATTCTTCACCGGCGACAGTTTATCCTGCAGACACGACGCTCTACGTAGTGGCCGTAACGGACCATTCCGGTTGCACGGGAACAGGTTCTGTTGTCGTGAATGTGCCGGATCCCATTGACGGGAACGTCGTTTCATTTCAGCCCTGCGATCCCAGCCACGCCACAGGACAACTGCAGGTGCATTGTGTGAACGGTGTTCCGCCGTACGCATTTTCCATCGACAACGGGCTGAGCTGGAACAGCAGCGGCGTTTTCGGAAATCTTGCGTACGGAACTTACATTTTGCTCGCGGCAGATGCGATCGGCTGTACGTGGAATGCAGCGGCGACGATCGACACAGCCAGTCTCCGCCCGGCTCCGGAATTTCTCGTCAGCACATCCCCGCAGGCGGGCGACACGATCGTCATCGTCGACATCAGCAACCCGCGACCCGATTCAGTGCGATGGGATTTCCCGCCGGGCACCGTTGTTACGGATTCATCCATGTTCGCGCCGGCCATCATTCCGGGCGACACCGGAAATTTTTCCATAACGATGCACGCGTTTTTCGGGAGCTGCGAGGAAATTTATTCGCGCCTGGTCCGCATAGAACCGTTTGACAGTCTTCAGGCAACGCCGTGGAATGACAACGGCATCGATTCCCTTGTCATTTATCCCAATCCTAACAACGGAGTTTTTACAGCAACGGTTTTGCTCGGCGCGAAACAGGATTTTATTCTTCTCGTTTACGATGCGAATGGAACGGAGATGACGCGTGCGCAGGTGCATGATTCGGATGAATGGACGGGACAGATCTCCGTGCCCGGCGCGGTCCCCGGAAATTACGTGCTGCGCGTGATCGCGGAATATGATGCGAGGCAGCTGACATTCGTGATCGCGCAATGAAAAATTCAGTTCGCCGCATTTTTTTCTTCGCGTCTTTGCGCGGAATTTTTTTGACACGGGAATTGTTTCACGGGAGCGCAGCAGGATTTGTAAACCGGAAACGCGGAGCTGAAAACGGTTCCCGATCCGCGTACGGACGGAGGGAGATCTTTTTGTGCCTTCGCGGTTATGCTTTTCTTCTCCTTCTTTGTTTTTTCACCAATGAAAATGTGCAGGCCCAGGACCTCGGCAGGATCGGGAAGAAAGACATGCTCACCGTCAGCGGGGGAATGAATTATAACGCGGTTTTCTACGATGCACAGGGTATGCAAAACCGCCGTGACCCGTTCACCTGGTATTTCAACGGGAACATCGACATGAACTTTCTCGGTGTCGACCTGCCGTTTACGTACAGCTACACGAACAACCACGGAACATATACGCAGCCGTTCAACATGCAGAGCTGCCATCCGCATTACAAATGGGCGACAGCGCATATCGGGACAACCGCGATGAATTTTTCCGGGTACACGCTGTCGGGAAGAATTTTTACCGGCGCGGGAATGGAGCTGAAACCCGCTAACTGGTACGTTGGTGCGATGTACGGAAGATTCAGCAAAGCGGATGAAGGAGATGCGGCGGTTTCTTTTGAAAATGCGGCTTTCCGCCGGACAGGCTGCGCCGCGAAGATGGGGTACGATAAGAACGGGAATGCATTGAGTGCAACATTCTTCTCAGCGAAAGATGATGCAGCCTCGCTCGCGTTCATCCCGCCGGAAGCGGGAATTTCTCCAATGGAAAATACGGCGATGAGCGTTTCCGGGAAGATCACGCTGTTCAGGATATTTCACGTGGAAAGCGAAATGGCTTTGTCGGGCATAACGAAGAACAGCTTGTCCCCGGTTGTGACGACCGGTTTTTCGGGTCTCGAAAAATGGATGATGACGACGCACACCACGACAGCTTTTTTCCATGCGTGGAAAATGTCGGCGGGTTACACCGGGAAGATCTTTGCGCTCAGTCTCAATCACGAACGCGTCGACCCGGATTACGAAACGTTCGGTGCGTATTATTTCACGAACGACCTCGACAACTGGACGCTGGCACCGTCGTTGCGCCTGTGGAAAGGAAAGCTCACGCTCGCGCTGAATGCGGGTGTGCAGCGCAATAATCTTGACGCGACGAAGATCAATACCATGCACAGGATCGTTTCTTCCTGTGCGATCTCGTTCGTCCCTTCCGCGTCATGGATGATGAGCTTTTCCTTTTCGGATTTTACCAGCTACACGAACCGCCGTCCGCTGACGGATCCGTTCTGGTCGCCGTCACCGGCAGATACGCTGAACTTTTACCAGGTTTCGCAGCAGGGAAACGCGTGCGTGATGTACATGTTCGGGAAGAAAGAGATGAAGCAGAATTTTTCACTGAGCGGTTCGTACCAGCGTTCCATGCAGCAGGGAGGTGCGATGGGAACGGATATTTACAATGGCAATGTTTCTTACAGCCTGCAGCTGGCAAAACAGAAAATGTCGTTTTCCGTGCTTGGGAATTTCAACGAGGCGGGAACGGGCGCGGTGGTCAGTGAATACTTCGGACCCGGATGGCAGGGGAGCTGTTCGCTGCTGAAAAATACGCTCCGCTGCTCGGCCGGGACGGTATATAATGTCTCGCTGACGAATGGCGCGGCAGCAAAGATCTGCTCGTACCGCGCGCAGCTGAGTTATTCGCCGGGAATGAAAAACAAAAAATACGGCCGGCCGGTGCTCAGCCTGAATGCAGTTTACGTACAGCGGTTCGCCTCGCAGGATACCGGTGAGCTGACAGTGACGGTGAATGCAGGGTATTCGTTTTGAAAGGAGGACGGAGTCCGGGAAGATGCCTGCACTGTTTAACCTTATTTAGCCCGAAAAAGTTTACCAAAGGTGAACTTTTTGAAAAATTAACCGTATTTATGTATGAAAGTTCACCTGGTAAAAGAGCAGACAATCCGGAGGTATATCGAGGAGCAGGCGAGAGGGAGATCTTCGTTCAACGCATGGCTTTCAAAGGTATTCCTTGCAGATTGGGAAAAACCGGAGGACATACGGAAAACGTTCGCTTCGGCTGATTTTCTCGGGAATGGATCGTCCCGGATTGTGTTCGATATAGGAGGAAATAATTACCGTATGATTGCCAAGTATGCTTTCGGCGAGAGTGAAGTTCACCTGTTTGTTTGCTGGATTGGTACGCATGCAGAATACGACAAGCTGTGTGATTCCGGGGAGCAATACATAAGATCCGATTATTGATCAAAAAAATGGAAACACTGAAATACAAAGTAATTACGTCAGTGAAGCAATACAACCGCTACTGCAGAATGCTGGAAGAGCTCGTTTTTGCTGAAGGAAAGAAAACGAAGGAGCAGAAGGATGAGATTGCCCTGCTTACCTTGCTCGTCGGGAAATGGGACGAGCTGCACAGGAACATCGCTTTTCGTCAGCTGACCCCTGTCGAGCTTCTCCTTTCGCTGATGAGTGATCATGGTATGAAAGCGAAAGATCTTGCCAGGCTACTCGGTGTAAGCAAGGGTTATGTTTCAGGAATTTTGAATTACAAAAAAGGGTTGTCGAAGGAAGTGATACGCAGGCTGGCTGAATATTTCAGCCTGTCGCAGGAAGCATTCAACCGGCCGTATACGTTGAAATCCGTTCCCGGCAGGCGCCTTCGCAATTCTCCTGGCTTACGGAAAAGAAGGACGGCCGCAGTTCTGTGAGCGCTTGTCGCTTTTCCGGGATTCGCCGGACGCAGCTTCACTCCATCATCTCCCACGCGCTCCTGTATGCGCCGATCTCTTCCACGTAATCGAGAAATGATTTGTAAAAGGAATGATTCGCCAGTGTCGCACTGTCGCCGATGATGATGAGCTTTTTCTTCGCGCGCGTGAGCGCCACGTTCATGCGCCGCGTGTCCGCGAGGAAACCGATCTCGCCGTTGTCGTTGCTGCGCGTAAGGCTGATGGCGATGATGTCGCGTTCCTGTCCCTGGAAACCGTCGACGGTGCGTACGGAAAAAGCGTGGCGTGAATTCTTTTTCCATTCCCGTTCTTCAAGCTGCTGCGCCAGCCATTCGGTCTGCTGCCGGTACGGCGCGATGATCCCGATGCGCAGGGAATCGTCCGGCATTTTTTCATACTGGTCCAGCACGCGTTCGAGGTAACGCAGCAGCAGGTTCGCTTCTTCCGGGTTGGAATAGCTCAGCGATTCGGGGTTCTGCTCTTCGCTGAAACCGCAGCCGGCCGTGTCGATGAAATCCACGGGACGATTGAGCAGGTCGTCTTCCCCGTCGAAGCTGAGCACGTTGTCTTTCACGGAAACATCCGCTTCGAGCTTGTTGCCGTAAAACATGCGGTTGGAGAACTGCATGATCTTTTCGTTCATGCGGTATTGCGTGCGCAGGATCACCGACGCGTGCGGCTGTGTGCGCATGAGGCGTTCGAAGAGCGTGAATTTGAGTCCGCCGTCTTCCGCTTTTTTCGATTTCACCGTCGGCGGCAGCTGTAAGTGGTCGCCCGCAAAGATGACGCGTTCCGCTTTCGTGATCGGGATCCAGCTCATGGGCTCGAGCGCCTGTCCTGCTTCGTCAATGAAAACCGTGCGGAATTTTTTGTCGCGCAGCATTTTCCCGGCGGAAACGACCGGCGTGCACGCGATCACCTGCGCGTTCCCGAACTGCTCCCAGAAAATGTAATCTTCGAGCGCTGTCGCTTCTTTCACGAGCTGCCGCGCCTCGTTGTAAAGCAGGTTCCGCTGCTCGCGTTCGGCGTGACCGAAATTGCGCTTGTATTTTTTCGCCATCGCGAAAAATTCTTCCGAACGTTTCCTGTATTCTTTCAGCTCTTTGTAATTCGGGTGCGCGATCATTTTCGCGTCAAGCGTGTTGTTCAGCACTTCTTCCGAAACGCGGGCAGGATTGCCGAGGCGGAGCACGTTGATGCCCTGCTGCACGAGTTTTTCCGTAAGCAGGTCGACGGCGATGTTGCTCGGGCTGCACACCAGCACCTGCTTTTCATGCATGAGCGTATGGCGAATGGCCTGGATGAACGTCGTGGTTTTTCCCGTTCCCGGCGGACCATGCACGAGCGCAACTTCTTTCGCGGCGATGATGTGACGCACGGCTTCATTCTGCGATTTATTCAACCCGGGCAGCACGAGGTTCGTGTCTTCTTTTTCGAACTCCGCTTTTTCCAGGCCGTAAAAAACATCGCGCAGTTTTGCGAGACGGCGGCTTTCACGGTCATCGCCCGCATCGATCACTTTCTGCAGGGCGATAAGCATTTCGCGGTAGCTGTTCTCGTCGAAAAGAAGATTGAGTCCCAGCTTGCCGCGTTCGGTCCAGCCGGGCAGCTCATCGGTCATGAACGAAATGCGCATGCGGTCGCCCCACACATTCCTGATCGTCCCGCTGATCTTCCACGTTTCGCTGCCGTTGTCGCCGGTATTGCTGAAGATCTCCACCATCTTTCCCCCGCCGAACTGGTGCAGCTCTTTCATGCCCTGCGTGCGCTCGACTTCGATGCTGATGTAATCGCCGGCGCCCATTTCTTCGGAAAGGATGCGCACAGGATACCACGTCACGCCGTTCTTCCGGCGTTCGGTTATGCTGCAGCGTTCGAACTGCGCGATGTACTGGCGGTAATCTTCGTCTTTTTCGGTGGAAAGAAGCTCGACGAAACGGCGAAGCTCTTCTTTCGGATCACTGTTCATGCGGGGCAAAAGTACGAAGGGGGATGCTATGCGGATGACGGTTTGTAAAGTTGGAACGTTTTGAAGTTGCAGGCTGGTTGTTTGCCTTTTGCTTTCCAACATTCCGGCTTTTCAACTTTCGGGCCGGGAATCACTTTTTCCCTGTCGTCACCACATCCGCGTACACGGGATAATGATCGCTGTAGCCGCCGATGTAACGCGAACCTGCGTAAGTGTGCAGCGGACCCGGAGGATCGCTCTTGTAATTTTCGCCGGTGAGAAAATCCGCTTTGAAAATGTGCGCGGAATGGACCGTGATGCGGTAGCCCGTTCCGTACAGGTTCCCGTTGACAAGGAACTGGTCGATCATGTCTTTTTCTTTCCGGTAATGATACGATCCGTCGCCGGCGTCTTTCAGTGAATCCATGAGATCATGAAAACAATTCTGCGATGGCGCCATCATCCACCCGGCGCCCTGGTTGTCGATGCTCTCGCCGATGATCTTGTTCAGCGTGTCCAGCTTTTGCTGCATGGCCGGGTCCAGCCAGTCGTTGCATTTGAGGTTCATGATGCTGTTGTTCGTGGGCTCGTCGTTGAAGTCACCCATGGCGAGCACCAGCGAACGCGGGTTCATTTTCATGATGCTGTCGAGAATGCCCTGCAATTTCCGCGACGCGATCATGCGTTTCGATTCGCTGGCTTCCGCGCCGCCGCGCCGTGAAGGCCAGTGGTTGACGATGATCCACACCGTGTCGGTTTTGTTCAGGATGCCTTTCACGACGAGGATATCGCGCGTGAAAAATGTGTCGGCGGGAACAGACACGTTCACCGGGCGCGAGTCGAGCACTTTGAATTTGCTTTTTTTATACAGCATCGCCACGTCGATGCCGCGCTTGTCCGGTGAATCGTAATGCACGATGCCGTACTTCTGTTTTTTCAGGTCGGTTTTCTGCGTAAGGTCTTTCAGCACGCCTTCATTTTCCACTTCGGCCATGCCGAGAATGTCCGGGCCTGCGCCGTCGCCGATGGCGAGGATTCCCTGTGCGAGGTGATTGATCTTCGCCAGGTAACGGTCCGATGTCCAGTGATCTTTCGCCGACGGAAGGAACTCTTCATCGTTGATGTTCGGGTCGTTGATCGTGTCGAAAAGATTTTCCACGTTCCAGAACGCGATGCGCGCAACGGGTTTTTGCGCAATGAGCGAAAGCGAAAGCAGGAGGAAGAGCGCGGCAGTGAAAATTCTGTTTTTCATTTTTCGGAAGGTGAAGATCTTTTATGCGGCAACCGGAATTATTTCCCGACCACGATGACCTGGAACGTGCCGGGAATTTTTTTCGGGCGAGGGCGCGGGTTGTCTGCTGTTGCCGGCGGCGTATCGCCGAGCTGCGCCGTGGGAAGATAAATCTTATGCGTCTGCAGGTCGACGCACAAAGTCCGTGCGCCGCGTTTCGTGGCTACGTTGCCGGTGACCGTGAATTTTTTCGGGCTGTCCTCGTGGATGACGGTGAGCGTTCCGTCCCCGTTCGAGCTGAACGCATTCATCGTTCCCGGGTCGAACGCGGTGCCGTCGCAGCCGTCGCCGATGGGAAGCTCTGCGATCACGTTCCCGGTTTTGCAGTCCATCACGATCATGAGCTTGTTGCTGCAGCCGCTGAAGAGAATGCCGTTCTTCCGGTCGATGGCGAGTCCCGAAGGTTCTTCCCCGCTGCCCGTTTTCCATCGCGCGATGACGGAGTCTTTCGCCAGGTCGATCACGGCAATCTCGCTTTTGTCTTCGATGTTCACGAAAAGTTTCCCGTTACCGTCGGAAACAGCCGTTTCGGGTTTTCCGCCGAGCGGGATCGTGCCCACCAGCGTGTCTTTCTGCGGATCGATGATGCTCATGTCGTGGCTGTGCCCGTTGCATGTGTAAATTCTTTTCGAATAATCATCGAACATGATCGCATCCGGGTTTTCCCCCACGTGTACCTGCTTCAGCACGCTGTTCGTTTTCAGGTCGAACACGGTGACTGTGCCCAGCTTCCCGTTGCTCGTGTACCCTTTGCCGAAGGCCGGCGCAAAAGCAATGCCATGCACGCCTGTCGTGTTCGGGATGATGCCGACGGAATCGCCGGTGGTTTCATTGAGAATATTCACCTGCGTTCCGTGCGAAACATACAGCCGGTTCAGGTCGTGGTCGACGGCGATGTAATCCCATCCTCCGTCGCTCCTGATGTGGAACGTATCGGTGACGTGCAGGCCGCTTTTATCCTGTGCGGCAAGGAGGAAAGGGAAAAGGGCGGTAAATGCGAAAAACGGAAGCTTCATTCTCATTGTGCAAAGCTATTGAAAAGCACGTCGTGCCAGACCTTCAGAAGCGTTACCGGAACGTATGAAGTGTCGAAAAGTCTTCATAACTGTTTTTTCCCATTCACTTGCACATGAATCCCGTTTTTTTAAATTTGTTAAGCTCAAAAATCCTTAACACACAAATAAAAATGCGTTTACTTCTCACTCTCGTCATGGCCGGCGTTTTTTCATTTGCTGCGAAAGCCCAGGAGCCCGGCCACGAGATAACGTTCACTTCCTTCTCGGCCATCGCCCACGGTTCACATGTTCTTCTTTCCTGGCAGGCGGAAAGCAAGGATGTGATCAGCTATGATCTTCAGAAATCGAAGAACGGAAGCGATTATGATATTTTCGGAACAGTGCAGGCCGGAGATCTTGCAGGCATGGAATTCATGGAAACGGATTTCGCGCCGGCCAAAGGTCTTTCCTGGTACCGTCTCAGGATGACGAACATGGACGGATCGGTCACGTATTCCAATACGGTTCCCGTAAAATATGACGATAACATGGAGCCCGTTTCACCCGTGGCCGCCACCAATTCCTACAACACAGCTCCTTCCGACAGCTCCGTGCTGATCATCGTGCAGAACGCGGCAGGCGAAGAATTCTATTCCATGGTCGATATTACCGGCAAGGGAAATCCCATGGAATGCGCCGATCTCGATCCCGCGCTTTCCAGCGGAACGTACACCATTGTCGGCTGCTCCCGCCAGGAGTTCTACAGCAGGCAGGTGCTCGTTAAGTAAACCATTGCCAGGACCCTTCTACCCGGTTGTCATGCAAATGCGACCGGTTTTTTTATGCAGTAACCCGGGAAAATGCGTCTTACGGTAGGAACAGGTTTCTTACTTTCATCTGCAACCCCGGTGAAAACACTGCTTGCCTTTTTTCTGCCGCTTGTTTTTCTCCTTCCCGCTCACGCACAGGAAGCCGGGAACCCGCTGAGGTACGGTAAAAAATCCGGACGCATCGTTTCAGGAACCGGGTATGCGGTCACCAAAGGACATGTGAAAAAGCACATGGCGGAAGGCCGGTGGAAAACGGTTTCCGCAGCCAATGGAAATGTGCTGCAGGTGCATCGTTATTCGAAAGGCTATTATGACGGCGAACAGGATTATTACAATGAAGATCTCGTCGCCGGGAAAAGTTTACTGGTCACGAAATCGTTTTACCGGATGGGCAGAAAAGACAGCGCATGGATAAGTTACAACAGCAAAGGAGCTGTTATTTGGATCAGCCATTATCATCTCGATACTTTGATGAGTGATTCATCCTGGAGCGCAGACGGAAAGCTGCTCATGGCGAAGAGTTACCGGGCAGACGGGTTTGTCACCACGCAATGCTTCTGGCCCAACGGCCGCGTACGTTCTGCAAGTACGCTGAACGGTACAAAGCACGAAGGATGGGTTATTGATAATCCCGACAGCGGGTGGAAAGATTCCCTGCCGCAGTTTTATTCGCATTATTCCGGCGGAAAAAAGGACGGCGGAGAACGGGCGCGGCTTTCCGGCGGATATTCGATGACGTGCAACTGGAAGAGCGGATTGTATGACGGGGAATTCAGGCTTTTTTATCCCGGCGGAAAAATCGAATTCAGCGGACAGTTCCGGGACGGAATAAAAACCGGTGCGTGGAAATATTATTCCCCTTCCGGTGTGCTGCTGCAAACCACCTGGTTCCACAACGGATGTTTTCTCCCGGCGGGAAATTCAACGCGCGAATACGACACGCTGCCGCAACCTCCGCCCGATTCGGTTTACACATTCGACGGGAATGGCAGGCTCAGCTGCATTTCACGTTCTGCGCTGCGACCGGAAGAATTTACCGGTTACCTGTCGGAAACGTTTTTGGCAAGAACGCACGAACAGTTTTTCGACACGACGGGGTACATCAAAGAAGAAGGCGACCTCAGCGGTACCCGGAAAGACGGAACATGGAAAACATTTTATCCCGGCGGGAAACTGCGGAGTTCCCTGGATTATGTTTCCGGTACGGCGAACGGAACGTACACGGTTTTTTACCCGGGCGGAAAAAAAATGATCACTGCGGAAGTGAACGATTTCCTGGCGGTGAAGGCGGTGTTTTACGGGAAGGACGGGAAGCCGCTTGCGCTGTCCAGCCCCAAAGTGGATGAAATGAGCGGACAGTGGTTCT
>DASTSF010000167.1:0-2355 GCA_035760825.1 Bacteroidia bacterium | reverse complement strand
TGTAGGATTTGATCGTGTTCGTGGTGATGCCCTGCAGCACCTGGATGATATGCTTGTCTTTGAATTTTTCCTTGATCTCGAGCGCGGTTTCGATCACCAGCCCGATGTCGTCCGTTGCATCTGTTTTCGTTTTCGGGTTGCGGCAATTATCGCAGTTATCGCAATTATCCGCATCGTAGCCTTCCCCGAAATAATGCAGCAGCACTTTCCTGCGGCAGGCGGATGATTCGGCGTAGGCCACGGTTTCCAGCAGAAGCTGTTTCCCGATCTCCTGTTCTGCAACGGGTTTTCCTTTCATGAATTTCTCCAGCTTCAGGATGTCGTCGTAGCTGTAGAACGTAAGACAATTCCCTTCTCCGCCGTCGCGGCCGGCACGACCTGTTTCCTGGTAATAGCCTTCCAGCGATTTGGGAATATCGTGGTGAATAACGAAACGCACATCCGGCTTGTCGATGCCCATTCCGAAAGCGATCGTAGCGACGATCACGTCGATCTCTTCCATGAGAAAATCATCCTGCGTGCGCGCGCGCGTGGCCGCGTCGAGCCCGGCGTGATAGGGAAGCGCTTTGATGCCGTTCACTTTGAGTGTTTCCGCCAGCTCCTCCACTTTTTTCCGGCTCAGGCAATACACGATGCCCGATTTGCCGGAATTCTTTTTGATATACCGGATGATCTCCTTCACCACGTTCACCTTCGGCCGCACCTCGTAAAAAAGGTTCGAGCGGTTGAACGATGATTTGAAAACGTTCGCCTGCGTCATGCCGAGATTTTTCAGGATGTCCTGCTGAACTTTCGGCGTGGCAGTGGCGGTAAGCGCAATGATGGGCACTGTGCCAATGGCTTCAATGATCGGGCGGAGACGGCGGTATTCCGGGCGGAAGTCGTGCCCCCATTCGGAAATGCAGTGCGCTTCGTCGATCGCGAAAAAAGAAATGCGGATATCGCGCAGAAAGGCGACGTTATCTTCCTTGGTAAGCGATTCGGGTGCCACGTACAGCAGCTTTGTCTTACCGGAGACGATATCTTTTTTTACTTTTTGTATTTCTGCTTTGGTAAGCGAACTGTTCAGGAAATGCGCGATCCCGTCATCCGTGCCGAAATTCCGGATGGCGTCGACCTGGTTTTTCATAAGCGCGATGAGCGGGGAAACAATGATGGCCGTTCCTTCGCTGGTGAGAGCCGGGAGCTGGTAGCAGAGTGATTTTCCGCCGCCCGTAGGCATGATGACAAACGTATCCTTGCCTTCCAGCACACTGTTGATGATCGCCTCCTGCTGTCCTTTGAACTTGTTGAATCCGAAAAACTTCTGAAGTTGTTCTTGGAGCGCAACATTCTCAGTTTCAATCATTTCTAATAAATTTTCTGTCGTTGGGAGATAATTTTTTCAATCGTGATCTGAGTAAAGATATAATGAATTTTTCGTTTACTCGTGAGATTTTCGTTAGTTTTTTTCACTTTTCTACGATCGGAAATTTTTCGCCGATAAACCGGGAAAAACTCTTTTTTTATTCGTAAACCGTTCTTTTTCCCTCCCTGTCTTCAGCGATAAAAAACAAAGCCGCGCCGCTTTTGCGCAAGTCATTCCGGGCCCGCAAAAAATTTGGCGAAATCCGCGGATTCTTTCCGTTCTCCACGGGCTTTTCCTAAATTTCCGACATGGTAAAAATCTTACGCTGCGCAGTTTTTATCTTTTTCTCTTTTTCAGCTACAGCACAAACCGCTTCACCGGAAGTCATCTCTTCCGGCGGAGGATCTGCGGACGCATCCCTGTTGTTCAATTATTCCGCGAGCAGCCGTGGAACATCGCCCGGAATGTTTTCCGCCGGGACAACAGCGACGCAGGGGTTCCGGCAGGCGCAAGACATTTCCGCCTCTGTCCGCGACGAGGATTCCACCGGCGCTTCCTCGCTTTATCCCAATCCATCCGACGGAACTGTGTGGATCGGGCTTGATCTTGTTCAGCCGTCCGTAGTAAGCGTGGAAATTTTCAATTCCCTCGGCCAGGTGGTACTCGTGCAGAAATGTGTCGTCGCTGCCGGCAGCCAGAAAATCCAGGTGGATCTTTCTTCTCTCGATAACGGTATTTATTTCGTGCAATGCCTTGCCACTTCCGATGACGAGGTCAGCATGAAGCAAACTTTCAAAGTCACATTAACCAGGTAAATCATGAAACGCATCCTGTCTTTCCTGTTTCTTCTTTCTGTAACTGGTCTGTTTGCGCAGGCTCCCCCGCAGGGCATCAATTACCAGGCGGTGGCGCGGAACGCATCGGGCGCGGAGCTGACGAACACGACTCTCTCGGTGCGCATTTCCATCTACAGCGATGCGGCGGCGACGCAGCTCGTGTTCCAGGAA
>DASTSF010000166.1:0-2157 GCA_035760825.1 Bacteroidia bacterium | reverse complement strand
TTTGACAGATCCTTACGCGCCCGGACAGAACCGGCTCTTTTGTACAACATGGATACATTGCCGCCCGATAGGCAGGTTCAGCAACAAAAAAATCAAAGAAGTAATCTTCTTATTTTTATGAAACAGCGCCGGCACCTGCGCAAACCAGGCACAGTATTCAAATTTTCTTTTCCCGCCACGCATTAACCTAAACCGTGACTTCTATGGCTTACCTGAAAAAGCTGTTCGAACAATTTTTTTCCCTGGTTATCCTGATACTCCTGGAAATCGTGATCGCTTATTTCATACAGGATTCCGACCACTTCGGTGAATTTATGCTCGTAAGTCTTGTGCTGGACGTTTTCGCTTTTATAGGATCCTTTATGGTGGCGGGCTCCCATTCGAAGGCGATCAGAAAGTACAGGAAAAAACTGGGCGTGCATTCGTATACCCCCCTCTTTTACTGCATTCCACTGGGATCCGACAATGGAAGAATTTTTCATGCCGCCGGTCTTTTCACAAAAAATTCATTGATCATCTGCAAGGTGTCGAATGATATCTCGCACAATGTTGTCAGCGATTTCTGGGAAAGCATTGAAGAAGACCTTATCCATATCCCGTTCTCTTCGATCAGGGAAATAGGCACGGAACAGGCTGCGCATGAAAACTACGAGGACGAAAGACGGAAAGCTTACCTGAAGGACCTGGTAAGGAACCAAACCATCGGCCGTCTCCTGCGCGATAAACAGAAAACCATCGTATTTACCGCCTTCATCTATATCGTTTACATGGATGCGAACAGCCAGGAGAAAATCATTGTTTTCGGAATCGGGGAAAACACAAGCGGCCTCGGATTATCCGCGCTTGCAGAGCCTGCCCTGGCTGGCTGGATCAATAACACCATGGCAGTTGCAGAGGTCGCTGCGGAATTAGCGGATGAAGGTAATGTGAAAGAGGAAGTGCACATGGCAAGGAAAGTGGCGGGGAATCTTATCGCCAGGGTAAGATCTGCGCAGGCATGAGAATTTCATACGATGTCCGGAACAAAAAACGCGGCCCCCGGGAATCCCGGTATTCCGAAGAAAGCCGGCCAGTTCCTCAAACGCAAAAGCGGGCCATTTTCCGTGACCCGCTTTCGCACCTGTAGCTTATGCCAATCAGTTCCCCCGCCTGCATTCCGGCGTTTTGCGACCCGGCACCTCTGCTCTTCGTTTAATTTTTTATCACTTTCACAACAGATGTCTTATTCTCCGAGCTGATCTCGACGAAATAAGTTCCGTCAGCAAAACTCTGGAGATCGAGCGTGATGACCGGCGCATTTTGATACGTCCCGTCCAGTACCTGCTCCCCGATGACGTTGAATATCCGGCAATGGACTTCGGATTTATAGTCACCCGTCATCGAGATCATCAGCACGTCTTTCACCGGGTTGGGATAAACCGTAAACATGTTATCCGTGCCCGGACCGGAAATGCCGTCGATGATTACGCTGTAGCATGATGACGTATCGCTGCATCCGTTCTCTGTAATGATGACCGCATAGGTTCCTGATACGGACGGCACGAACACCGCATCAGTTGCACCTGCAATGAATGCCCCGGTGCTGCAGTCGATCCACTGGAATGTTGTTCCTGCTGCGTTCGCCACGAGTGTGTCGGAATGAACGGTAAGTGAAGTATCCACGTTGTTCACCGACAGTGTTGTTACGAGAACGCTGTCGCAGCCGATTTGCGAATGCAATGTATCGTAATAAATTCCCGCCAGGTGCTGCCATGATCCTCCAAGCAGGATGCTGTCATGGGGACAAATAGTTACCGACTGGCTGGTTACAAATCCAGGGTTCACGGTAAGCGTGGTTACAACAACGCTGTCGCAGCCTCCTGCAGAAACCAATGTATCGTGATAAATTCCGCTGGCTGTCTGCCACGATCCGCCCACGTAAATGCTGTCGTTATCGCAAATGAACGCAGACAGGTTATTGACGATCGCGTTCAGCACAATGAGATCGGTCGTGATCACGCTGTCACAACCATTCACGGCAGAAAGCGTATCCGTGAATATTCCGCTTGTCGTGTACGTGTGCGTTCCGACTGTTACGCTTCCGCCATTGCATACAGAAAGTGCTTGCGAGGAAACGATCACAGGAAGAACCGTGAGATTGGTTGTCACCGTGCTGTC
>DASTSF010000165.1:0-7729 GCA_035760825.1 Bacteroidia bacterium | reverse complement strand
GGAATACCGTTGAGCGGTGTAACGCTCAGTGATGCGTTGCAGTCGCCATCGCAGAGCAGTGGCGTCAGCTGGCTCGCGAGCTGAAGTCCGTTCATCAGCACACTGATCGTAATTCCATCCTGGCAGCCGGCTGAGTCCGTCACCGTGACATAATATATTCCCGCCGCGAGGTTGCTTAGCGTCGCTGTTGTATCGCCCGTGCTCCACAGGTAGGTGTACGGTCCGGAAGCGCCGCTTACCAGCACACCTGCCGTTCCCGTGCTTGCATTGCAAAGCGTCGGGGTGCATTGCCCGGTGAGCGTGAATGGCGGTGGCGTCTGCAGGTTTACGGCGACGACGATCGAACAGCCGGTTGCATCGGTGATCGTGCATGCGTATACGCCGGTGCACAGATTGCTGACCGACGGCTGCGTCGATCCGCCCGGCAGCCATGAATAGGTGAACGGACCGATTCCTGCAGTAGGCGTGACGTCAATGCTGCCGTTGCAGTTGCCAAAGCAATTGGGATAAACGGCCGTGTACGTGGCTGCAAGCGGAGAATTGCTCACGTATACGGTTGTGCTATCCGTAAGTGATAATGTTCCTGCACAGCCGGTGTTCACGACGTTCAGCGTGTACGTGGTTGTCTGCGTCGGGCAAACAGCCTGCGTGGGTGCCGTGCCGAGAACAGTGCCGGATGGATCCAGCCATTGTATGGTGTAGCCCGGTGCGCCGGCCGGACTGAAGCGCATGCCGTCGAAAGCGGCTGCCCACTGTGCCGGGTAATTTCTTCCCGGCGCGACGCATGCAAGTGTTCCGTTCGCATTCTGTATTCCTTCAATTGCAGCTCCGCCGTTCCAGGCAGGACACACGGAACTGTTGCCGATGAAAATGTCGATCACGTTCGTTGTTTCATGGAGCACAGCCTGCGAGGTTGAAACAAGCGAGCCGCATCCGTTCCCGTACATCGCCACCTCATTCCAGTTGATGACGAACGAGCGGCAGGGCGCAGTTCCGTATACATTCCAGTTGATCGAAGTAGCATTGCTCGTAACAGGAAGTGCCGGATCGATATCATGGAAGGGCGCCATAATGCTGCTCATCGGGAGCCCGTTGTTGGGCGCGGCCGTATTGATCGTCCAGGGACAATTTCCGTTTGCCTGTGAAATATCGAACGATGCAACTCCGTTCGATCCGATGATGAGCTGGTTGTAAACGGTTCCGTAAAATTCAAAGCAGAAAGGAAGACTGACAACAGGCGACCAGAGGTCGTCGAGATTCACGAGTACCGGGTTTCCGCCCGTGAATGCAAATGGCGAATACGGTGTTGTCGAACATGAGTATGTTGCTGTGCTTCGTGTTCCGCTGATCTGCGACGAAAGGGTTGTGCATTGTCCTGCGCATACGGTATCGCCGGGACCGGCATCGGCGGAAAGGCATAGCTGCGCCTGCACGTCATGCGGAAGCATCCACACGAAAAGCGGAAGCAGGAAACGCAGGGGAAAACACGGGAGGCGCATTTGTTGCCCGGGCAAAACTCCCGGTTTTGTTTTTCATTCTGTGATAAATCACTTGAGCAGCGAAACGGATCCGATGGCTTTTTTCTTCTCGCCGTGCGAATTCGTATACGTGATCTTCCAGACGTAAACATCTTCTTCACAGGGTTGATTCTTGTACGTGCCGTCCCATCCTTTGTTAATGTCATGGCTTTCGAAAAGAAGATTTCCCCAACGGTCAAACACAAGCATGTCGAAGTTGTCGATATTCGAACCGTACGCATAGAACACATCGTTCTGCCCGCTGCCATTTGGTGTGAACGCATTCGGAACGTAGAAGGAGGATTCATTCTCCACCACGATCGTCATCGAGATCGTATCCGCACACCCGGTTGCGTCGCTGACGATCATCATCGCCTGGTACGTGCCCGGTCCCGGGTACGCGTGATCGATCGTTCCGAAATTGCAGGTGTTCAGCGAATCGCCGTCGCCGAAATAGAATACACAGCCGGTGCCCGACTGCGACTGGTCCGTGAAGATCACGGTAGGATCATTTTCGCTGACAACAGGATTCAAAACAGTGAACGCAGCCACCGGTTGCGGTGAAACGGTAACCGCATTCGGAATAATAAGCGTGTCCGAACATCCGCCCGGCCCGGTGACGACAAGCGAAACGTTATAGGTTCCTGCTGTTGAATACAGGTGTGTCGGGTTCTGCAGCGCGGATGTATTCGAGCCGGAAAGCGGATCGCCGAAATCCCAGGAATAAGTTGTTGCTGAAACGGAACTGTCCGTGAATGCAACGAAGGCAGGTGCACAATCGGCAGGCCCGGTGCTGAAATTCGCCACGGGTGACGGGTTGACTGTGACGGTGAACGTTTGCTGCGCCGTACAGCCCGCGCTGTCGGTAACGGTTGCCGTGTAGATCGTCGTTGCATTCGGCGCGACTGTTGCGGAATTTCCGTTCGGTAAATTGTTGCTCCACGAGACCGTATAAGGACCCGTGCCGCCTGCAGGAGCAGCGTTTATTGTCGTGCTCACGCCGGCGCAGACGTTGTTGTTCCCGTTCAGCGCAAGCGAAAGTGCAGCGGGTTCTGTGATGTTGTACGTGTACGTGCTCGAGCATCCGTTCGCGTCCGCGACGTCGACGACATATTGCCCGGCGCACAGACCTGTCGCCGAATTCGTGTTGCTCACGTTCGGGTTCCATGTGTAGGTGAACGGCGCGGTTCCTCCCTGCGGCGTTACGTCGAGCGTCCCGTTGCATCCGCCGTTGCAGGAAACATTCACCTGCTGAACAGTGGCCGCGAGCGAACCTACGTTTGAGATGTTGACGATCTCCGTGTCCGGAATTCCGCATGAAGACTGATCCATGACAAGGACCGAATACGTTCCCGCGCAAAGATTGTTAGCTGTTGCGCCATTGCCGCCGGTCGGGAGCCATTGGTACGAATAAGGTGGAATTCCTCCCGTCACATTCACTGTTGCGCTGCCGACACAGGAGTTGCATTGATCGGGCGAAGAGTTCTGCTGAACGGAGAACGCCGTACTGCATTGCAGGAAATCGACAAACACGCCCGAGTCGAGAATGCAGTCGATCGCATCCGCAATGGCGATCTTGAAATGATAAGTCGTGCATGGCACCAGCCACACGCTCGAGGTGAGCACGGTCGTCATGCCGTTGTACTGGATCGTTGTTCCGTTCGTGTTGTCGACATAATACGCGCAGTTCACGCACGGCCCTGTATTCGTGTTCCCGTTGTTGACGTTGTTGATGGAAACGTACTGCCCGTTCGGCAGCGTGGCAATGTTGAGTCCCGTGTAATTCCCCCCGGCCGGGTTGGCGCCGGTGATGAAAAAACCGAAAAGATCATTGAAGCTGTTCACATACGTCGGGTATTCTTCCGAACCGAACACAAAACGTATCGTCAGCGAATCACATTTGGGAACAATATCGAATTCGAGAATGCACGCATCATTCACCGCGCTCGGATCCAGTGCCACAAGATCGGGATCGTTATAAACCGGTCCTGAACAAAAGCTCACGTCCGAAGCGGATGTATTGGCGCCCGGCACACCGGCCGCTGTTCCGGTCGTAAGAAGAATACCGTTATTGATGCCGAGGTTCGTCGCGTTCCCGTTGGAAAATGTTCCGTACGCGCCGGCGGGACAATTGAGCGAAATATTGGAAACCGTCAGCCCGTTGCCGATGAGCGATGAAATAAGCTGGTTGGCGGTTACGGCCGTGTTCACGTTGAGCTGCCCGAAACCGTAAAACGGGATCAGCGCTGCAAGCGCGAAGAGAATGTATCGTATGTTTTTCACCATCTGTGTCGATTGAATCGCGCCGGAAGATGGCCGGGAAACCGGGCGATTGTGTTGCCATATCAAATATAGCTCAATTTAACTTTCCCGTAACAGCACGAACGGACCGGGAATAGATTTCCCGGCCCGTTCCACGCAAACACGCACGTACCGCTCTTTGTGCGTGGGGTTATTGGATGGTATACAATACGTCGGGCGCTTTGATCTGGTGATTGTCTGCTCCGACGGCGGTGATGTTGTAAATGGAAACTTTGGTGCCTTTCTTCGCGCCGCATACGGCATCCTTTGCTTCCTTCGGGAGTTGGTATCCTCTGACTCCTTCCTTCGAATACAAAAAACGCCCGCCGATGTAAACGTCGATGCTGTAGGAGACGATATTTGCACGGGCATTGAAATTGAAGTTCGGATCATACGCGCATACGAGTCCGAGACTGTTGCAGATGGAAGAAGCCGATGTGCGCGCAGGCGTTGCGCCTGAAACGGTGACGTACGGTGCCGGCAGCTGCTTCACGCGAAACTCGGTCGAGCCCATGTTTCGTTCTTCACCGTTGTCCAGTGTGGCCGAAACGGAAATGTGCGCCTTTCCGGCCGTCAGTCCTTTGGCCATGTATTTGCCATTGCCCAGTGGTGTCAGTGTTCCGTTGTCGATGTGCGCATGAACTTTTTCGTTCGGCACGCCCGGTACGGAAACAGTTACAGGATTATCCAGGCCCGCATAAAAAACATTCATGTTGTCCGCGCTGACATTGAGCGAAGGACGCGCCACGATGTATTCCGACTGGAACGGGAACTGCCGCACGGCGCCTTTCGGTGTTGTCATGCTGATCACGCCTTCATAGGTGAAAATTCCTTCTTTCGTCGTGTTCACGGAATATTTCCCGAGGCCGCCGGCCACGTGCACGCTGTCGAACGTCCCGATCATTTTCCCGGTGATCGAATCGTACTGCCCGATGTAAATTCTCGGTGCCAGTGTTTTGTTGAAAGCTGCAAGGAAAATATCCGCCTGGTAAGGTTCGCCGAGCATCACGTAATTCGTCTGTGCGATCACGCGTGCTGCAACGGTGTCGAACGGGATAATGTCGGAATCGGTTTCTTTCAGCAATGCATCCACCACGTCGGCTTCCGTTCCCTTCACATCGTCCTGTATTTTCGAAAGCAGCGTTACATCCGCCGCAAGCGGGGCGTGGTAAAATGTTTTCATTTCCCACGTGTGGAATTCCCCGCTTTCTTTCGGATCATCGGTATCGATGCTCAGGTGCAGCGCTTTCTGGTCTTCGGGCGAAAGCAATGCGAGCATCGATTGCTGGTATTCATTCAGTTTCTTTTTCAGCACGGCCGCCTGCCCGTTCTTTCCATCTTCCGATTCACCGCAGAGAATATTTGTCGGCGTATCGTAATTGTCTTTCGATTTGATGTAGGCGAGGTGGATCGTGTCTTCTTCTTTGTTTTTGAAACCTTCGGTTTCCTTCATGATATCCTTCTTCAGGTTTTCGATGAAAAGATTCATGTCGGTCGAAAGTTTTTTTGCCTGCTGCGCACGGTTCCAGTTTTCCATCACGCGGTTCGGGTCGATGCTTTTCTTCTCGTCGAATTTGGCGTAAAGCGAGGAAATATCCTTGTCGAAGCTTTTTTTCGTGTTCTCGAGACCGTTGTTCACAGTAACGAATGCTTCGAGGATCTCTTTCGAAACGTTCAGTGCTAAAAGCGCAGTAAGAACCAGGTACATCATCCCGATCATCTTCTGGCGTGGAGAAAGTTTACCGGCTGCCATGGTGAATGTTTTTTAGGTTGGACTTGTTTGAATTTGCCGTCCTAATGCCGGTGTTTTGAAAAAGATACAGGCCGCAAAAAAAAAGACCGGCGAAGTGCCGGCCCCGGAAAATAAATAAATCGGCTGCTTACTTTTTAATGAGCGGAATGGTGTGAACGCCGGTTCCGCAGGTGAACGTGATGAAGTACATGCCGCTGGCGAGCGCCAGGTTGCCGGAGTCGATGCTCACGGAATGACTTCCCGCATTTTGCAGTTCGTTCAGCAGCTCGATGCGCTTCCCGTTTCCATCGGATAAAACGATCCGTACATTTTCATTCTGCGGAATGTTGTACGCGATGGTCGTGTTCCCCGTGAACGGGTTCGGACCTGCAGTCGCTGAAAATCCATCCGCGTAGGAAGAGGAAATACCTGTGGTCAGGTCCACCAGCACGCCGTCGCTCGTGAAATGCTGTGTTCTCAGCCCGGCGCCGTTTTCCGCCATCACGGAAAAATAATACCATTGCCCGCTCACGAGCGGAAGCCCGGTCAGCGCAACAGTGTCGTAGCCCCAGTTGCTCGTCCACGGAACGACATCCGAATCACCCGGCGAAGTGCCGAGCGCGTAATAATATCTCGCAAGGCCGGAATTGGTGTCCGCGGAAGACGACCAGTTCGCCGCGAGATCCGTTGGTGAGGTGGAAAGATCGATGTCCGCAGCCGGGCCGTCATTGACCGTGTCGATCGCATCCGGTGCCGTCCAGTCGATATTCACATCGACGAACGCAATGGCGGAAAAGTTTCCGGCGGAATCACGCACGACAGATTTTACCCTTCCGGCCGGCGTCGAGGGATTTGTATTCTGGTAACGGATGTCGCACGAAGGACAGTTGCCCACGTTCACCGTGACCTGCGCGTTGGAATAACGCGAGCGGTAAACTTTGAAATTATTGATCTGCCAGTTGCTGTTGCCGCTGCGGAATGAAACGTAGCCGCCCGTGGAATAAGGTGCGGGATCCGTCCAGCTTCCGACGAACGAGTTATCCTGGTATACGTCCATCTCGCCCGTGATGCGGTCGTACACAACTTTCCAGTCGTACCATTGTCCCGCGTTCACGGTCATCGGAACTGAATTTTCCAGCGTGAAAACATCGTTCACCACTTTGTAGAATTCGCATACGCTCTGATCCACGCGGAACCACACGAAATAGGAATTGTTGCGATTGGGCAAGGTCGCGTCGTCGCAGAAGAAATGGAATCCTGCGCGCCGGTTGTTCCCCGTCCCGTCGATTTTTCCCGACCAGTTGTAGAGGTATTTGTTCGAAAGGTTTTGCGCAAGCGGCGCATAGATATTGCTGTTCGTCTGCGCTTCATCGCTCTGCTCGAGCACGCCGTTGTTGATCCCCCATGTTCCCGTCATGACTGTCCAGTCGGGATGAATGGCGGCCTGGTCGAAATTGTCGCTGAAAAATCCGCGTGAATTATTTGCACGCCAGTCGCTGCCGTCATAATCGATCACCTGGTAAAAACTTTTTTCAAGACCGCTTCCGCCCACGTTGTCGGAATCGCTGAACGTTGCGGGGAAATCGGTTGTCTGCCATGTTCCGTTGATGGAAAGCGCCGTGGTCGGCGGAATGATATCGGTGCTCGTGTTGTTGATCGTGCTCGACCACGTTGCCGCCCAGCCTGTGGCGTTGGTGGAGCAATCCGAACGGAATTCGAACGTCAGCGCACCTCCGCTCGAAGTGATCGTGCCGGGATTGCTCGTGCCGGTATAATAACCGATCAGCGGAGCATTGATATCGGTGCCGTCGTAAATGAATAAATAATCCCAGGTGTTTTCCACATCGAAACTCGTGAACGAGATCGTCACTGAAGTTGCATTCGGAGGCGCGATTGTCCAGGTGCTCCTTTCGTCATCAGAATAATTTGCGCTGGCCCCGCCCGAATCGTAAAAATTTCCCGAAGCAGCGGTAAGCTGCGTGGCGGCAGGAGGATTGTTATTGATAAGACGGTAGTAATAATCCCAGTCCCAGTTGGGTCCCGGATCATTATGCGTCTGGTTCGGGAAATGCATGTGTCCTTTGACCTTCGTGCAGGCACCCGGAATTCCGCTCTGGTTGTAATAGGTGGTGTGCAGCCACGGCCACCAGCCGGTCCGCAGGGGATCGATGTTGTTGTC
>DASTSF010000164.1:0-3501 GCA_035760825.1 Bacteroidia bacterium | reverse complement strand
CAGGCTGGTTTCGCAGCGGGAATTCACCGGTGCGATCGGTGCAGCGGCGGGCATGCTCTTCTTTCTTTTCTGGTACACCGCGATCGGGATCCTGTCCTGGCATTTTTTACCGGGACACTGGATGATGCCGGTGTCGGTGGTGATCTGCCCGTTTGCCGGACTTTTCGCGTGGATCTACCACCGGACGTGGCATTACATCCGCAGGAGATGGAAAACGATCTCGATGTTCTATCGCAACAGTGAAATGATCTCGTCGCTGATCCTGAAGCGGAAAGAGCTGATCAGGGAATTCGAGGCGGCCGCGGAAGAGTGGAGAAGCGCGAGGAAAGGATGAATTGCAGATCGTCGGATCTTCAGGGAGCTTCCTCTTTTTTCTCGACGGAGAGAATGTAATTTCCGACCGTGCTCATGGTAACGATGTAAAATCCTTCGCCGCTGAATTGACCGGCGAATGAGCCGGGAATTATTTTCTGCCCGGAAATAACGATGAACTTTCCTTCCCGCGAGGTGATCTTTCCGCGGATGATCTTTTTCTGCCAGGCATTGTGGGCGTTTTTCAGCCGCACGATGCTGTTGATGAAAAGGCGGATGGGAACAACCGCTAAAATGACAAGAGCGAGATTGATGACCGAACGTTCCGTCGGATCTTCCAGCCCGAGTCCCATGTAATGACCGTTGATGTAAACGACCGCGTAGCCGATGATAAGGGCCGGGATGAAATACAGCCAGAGTCCGCGGAAAACTTCTTTTTTTCCGAAACCGACGATTTTCTCCTTTTCCTCGTCCGTCAGTTGTTCCAGTGAAACGGGAGCAAAGCTCATAGCTGAAATTTTTTCAAAAATACAAATGCGCGGGCCACGAAGGGTTGTTTATTTTCGTAAAAATAAAACCGGCATCACCGTTAAGGAGCCGGCACGGACGCTCATCCATGAAAAAGATCACGATCGCTATTGACGGGTATTCCTCCTGCGGGAAAAGTACGATCGCGAAAGCAGTTGCGGCAAAGCTCGGCTACAGCTACGTGGACACGGGTGCAATGTACCGCGCGGTGACGCTGTATTGCCTCGAGCACGGGATCATCAAGGACGGCGCGTTCGATGAAACGGAAGTGGTGCGTTCGCTGGAAAATATTCACCTCGGTTTCCATTTCAATCCTTCTTCCGGCGCATCGGAAACGCTGCTGAACGGGAAGAACGTCGAGAAAGAGATCCGTGATCTCAGCGTGAGCAACAACGTCAGCCCCGTGAGCAAGATCCATGACGTGCGCGTTCGTCTCGTCAACCTCCAGCGCGAAATGGGCAAGAACAAAGGCGTGGTGATGGACGGCCGCGATGTCGGCACGAATGTTTTCCCGGATGCAGAGCTGAAAATTTTCATGACGGCAGACCCGGAAGTGCGCGCGAAACGCCGGTATGAAGAGCTGCTCTCGAAAGGCATGAGGGTCACGATGGAGGACATACGCGACAACCTCGTTTCACGTGATTATGAAGACACGCACCGCAAGGAGAACCCGCTCACCAAAGCGCCGGATGCCGTCGTGCTCGACAATTCCGACCTGACGAAGGAAGAGCAGCTTGACTTCGTGCTGGGGCTGCTGAAAAAAACGATTTAGACAGGCTTCCCGCAGCGTGAATTGCGTACATTTGTTTTTCACAGCATTTCATGTCATGAAAAAAATCTTCCTGCTCTTTTCATTCGCCCTTTCGCTTCCTGCGTTTCTTTCCGCAAACCCGGGCGATACCCTTCACGTCATCACGCACAACAACGAGACCGTCGTCACCAACCCGAACACGGGCTGGAACCAGTATGCGAACTGGGGCGTTTTTCCTTCGGCGGCAGTGAACTACCGCAAAGTGCTGGTGAAAATGTCGTACAAATGTCCTTCGGGTTATGCCTGCGGCGAATGGGATTACATCGACCAGATCATGCTGCGAAGAAAAGGCGGAGTGGATTCTGCTTCGCTCGATCTTGAAATGGTGCGCTTCATTACACCTTACGGAAATACGTTCAATTCCACCTGGCAGTTTGCCTGGCATGCGGACATTACGGATTTCGCCGCGCTGCTGCATGATTCGATCGAGATCGGGTACGTGCACACGGGCTATGAAACGAATGTCGGGAAAGGCTGGGCCGTCACGCTCGATTTCGAGCTGATCGAAGGAACGCCCGTGCGGGATTACATCGGCTATTCGACGCTGTGGAATACGAACCACGTTTACGGAGACGCGAACAACCCGATCGAAAATGCGCTCGGTGCGGATACGGTTGTTTCTTCTCCGAACACATACCTCACGCGCGTGCGCATCAACCACACCGGTCATGGCGCCGATGCCGCCTACTGTTCCGAGTTCTGCGACAAGTACCGCGATTTCCTGTTCGACGGGAATCTCGTGGAGCGCTGGCATCGGTGGAGAAAATGCGGGTTCAACGCGCTGTACCCGCAGGGCGGAACGTGGGTGTACGACCGCGGCAACTGGTGCCCGGGTTCTGTCATTTACCCGAACATTTACCAGTTCAATGTCACACCGAATTCCACGCACACCTACGACGTCAACATGGAACCGTATACCACGGGAAGTCCGTCGGCGAATGAATACATCGTCGCCTATCTTTTCCAGTACGGCCAGCCCGTGAATGCGAACGACGCGGGAATGGACGAGGTTTTGCGCCCGAGCACGATGTATGAATACAACCGTATCAACCCGATGTGCGCGAATCCGCAGGTCATCATCCGCAACAACGGAAGCAACAATCTCACTTCCGCGGTGATCCGTTATGGTTTTGCCGGCGGACCTTATTATGCATACAACTGGACCGGGAATCTCGCCACCGATGCGGTGGATACGGTCGATCTTCCTGCGACACTTTACGCACCTGCGAACGGCGCTTTTTTCAAAGCGTATTTCGAACAGGTGAACGGCGGAACGGATGCGTACAATTACGACGACACGATCTATTCGCAGGGAAATGTTTCGCAGGGAATCTGGGACACGGATCTCATCTTCGAATTCAAAACGAATAATGAACCGCAGGAAAATTCCTACGAGCTGCTCGACGCTTCGGGAAATGTCGTTTACAGCCGCGCGATGGGAAGTCTTGCCGCGAATACCATTTACAAAGACACGTTCCATCTTAATCCGGGCTGTTACCGTTTGCTTTTTCACGATATCGATGCGGAAGGCGGCGACGGACTTTCCTTCTGGGCGAATACGGCGGGCGGTTCCGGTTATGCGCGGATGAAGCGCATCAACAACATTATTTTCAAAAGCTTCCTCGCCGATTTCGGTTCGCTGATCGATTACAGCTTCACGGTCGGCGTGCCGAATTCCATTCCCGATCCCGCCGTTTCCAACGTCATGCTCGAAGCCTGGCCGAACCCATCGAACGGTATTTTGAATCTCGACATCGGCTTCACGAAAAAATCGGAAGACGTTACGGTGAATGTGTTCGACAGCCAGGGCAAGCTGGTAAAGACCGTTTTCATTCCGGCGGATTCCGACG
>DASTSF010000163.1:0-6518 GCA_035760825.1 Bacteroidia bacterium | reverse complement strand
CGTTCGTCGTGGAAAACCGTTTGTAAGCGCGCTTATCATCCGGAAGAAGATAGACGTGGTAAAGATTGTTGCTGTCTTTTTCAATGTCTTCTACGCGTTCCGATTTGTAGCGCAGGCTGCGCGTGTCGAAATTCCGGAACTCGTTCCCGCCGCTGAAAACGTTGACGTCATCATAATCATAAACGAGCTGCCCGTCCTTGACGAACTGCGGCTGCAACCCGGAGATGGCATTGTCCCACCTGAAATTCTGGAGGATGACGGGATAGATCTGGGAATACGGGTTGGCGATGTCGGCCTGATTGTAGCCGATGTTGAAATCCACTTCCTGCTTGAAGTTGCGGTCTGAAACGATCGTCGCCGCATGCACGGATGCATCGACGGTTACGTTGTTCTCATACACGAGAAAGCGGCGTGTGAACACGATGCTGTCTTCGTCATTGTCGGTATACACTTTGAGAAGGTAATTTCCAGATTTGGTCAGCTTCACATTCTCATTGGGAAAAGAAGCGGAATAGTGTGTGTATTTCTGCAGCGTCGAACGTGAATACTGGTAATCCGTGATGGGATTCTGCGCAAAGCCGTCGAGGTATTCCGAAACGAGCGCATTGCTGGGTTCCCATTTCGCGGTGCAGTGAATGAGCGTGTACGTATACGTTTTGAAATCGGCGCCGAGATCGTCGAAGCTGAGGTAAAGCACATCGGTGCTGTTCAGGCTGATGACCGGCGGTGCGAGCACGGAAGGATCGGGACTGAGCACAACGGTTTTTATTTCCGGCACGTAGATCTTGTCTTCATAACGCAATGTCTTGTCGGAAAAATATTCTTCGGCCGAATCGGGAACAGACGCTTTCGCCAGCTCTGCGGATAAGGAAAAAAGAAGGAGGGCGAAAAGGATCCGGTATCGTTTCATTGCGTTATTGTGATCAATAATTATGCCTTACAGCGGGAGCAGCTTGCCCGTGTTCAGTTCCGAGGAGACAATGCTCGCCGGAGTTCCTTTGTAATAAACGTTCCCGGGACCGAGGATCTCGACGATAAGCAGGTTGGAAGGGGCCACGGTGATCTTCCCGGTTGTGTTCGTGCTCACCCACGTGTAACCGCTCGTGATGCCGTCGGTGATGGTGAATCCTGTTCCGCGCGAATAAATGATCACGTTGTCGCTGTGACCGGTAAGCGTGATATCGCCCGCGCCGTGCTGGTGTGTGTAAACTGCCGGACTGTTCATTTCGAACGTAATGTCCCCGCTGCTTTCCACATCCAGGTCGATGGAATCGCTCGTGCAGGGATTGGCATTCGTGATCTCCCCGGTTCCTTTCGTTTTGATGTGGTAAATGCTGTTGCGCACGTAATGAATGTACACGTTGATCGGGATACCGTAGCGCCGCATGAAGTTGCATTTGTTGTCGTTGCGGATGCGCAGCCATTCCCCGTCCGATTCTGTCTTCACGAGTTTGATCAGGTGCTTGCCGGCTTCCACGCGGACGATATTCATGGTGTCTTCCACGAAAATGAGATTGACATTGTCTTCCACATAGACATTGTGATAAGGCTGAAGTTGCCTCTCTTCCGTCACAATATCCCCGGTTCCCTTGAAACAGTCGCATGCGTTTTCCTTTTTGCACTGCGGAAAAAGCAGCACAAACGGGAACAGGACGAACAGGATGAATCGTGCTTTCATATCATATTCTCCATCCGAAACCAAGCTCGAAATATTCGGCTTTGGCAAAATGCGTTTTCAGTGAAAAGTCAAGTTCTGTGTGCTTGCCGAGCAGGTAGCGGAGCCCCCAGCGGTTGTATACCGGGCCGTTGTCTTTGTAGCGGCTGTAAAGATAAACGCCCATCTCCGCCGGAAGCGAAAGGCGGCCGAGAACGAGCTCATAGCATAACTTGAATCCCGGCTGCAGCGCGCCGAATGCATTCACGTTCACGGAATCGTAAACCAGCTTGTGCTGGATGGCCTGGCTGTACATCACGTCGATGCCGCACCCGAAGCGCGCCTTGCGCTGCGTCTGCTTCATGGCGTAGGTGAGGAGATTGAGCACGCCGAAACGTCCTCCGCCCGGCGGGTCGATGTCGTTCATCCCGGTGACGATGATCGCGCTGAAATGCCACGTGTGATCGGCCATGAGCGAATCGTTGCAGGCGATGCGGTTGCAGTATGCGTCCGAACGTTTCCTGCACTGGTTCCGCGAAATTTCATAGTTGTAACCGACGGAAAGCATCGGGAGATTGATCCCGAGGTTGGGCAGGCGCATCGCACCGTTGGAAAAATGCGTCATGCCGAGGCCGAACTCCATGTTGCTGCGCTCCGACATTTTCCACATGCCGTTCAGACGCAGCACGAAGCAGGTGTTGAGGTGCGAGCCGATGGCGACGTTCTTGTGATTTTCGATCGGGTCGAACGGGTTCGTGAGCCAGCCGATCCCCCAGCCGTAACGCATGTTCAGCTTGAACTTCCGGTCGCGTTTTCCCAATGGGAAATTGATGAACGGGTAAAGACCTATGGCCGTTCCGAGCTCATCCGGGTTTCCGAGCGGAATGCACACGAGCGTCATGCCGGTCCACGGGTAATGGAAGGGGCAATGCCACGACTGGTCGCCGTTCGTCGTGTGCCAGACATCAATCTCGCCCGCGACGAGGTGCTTTTTCACGAGGTGGCCCATGTTGTAGCGGTGGCTCCACAGGAAACCGTACTGGACGTTCCCGCCGAGAAGGTAGCGTTCGCAGTGAACCGCCTGCACGGTATCTGCCTGTGCTGCGAGAGCGCCGGCCAAAAAGAGAAAGCACAGGATGGAAAACAGTTTCCGCATCAGGAACGGGGCGTGTAAAAATAATAAATGAGTCCAATGTTCGTTCGCGCCCCGGAGCCGTATTGAATTAACATTCGAGCGGAAAAGAAGCATGCGCTTCGCGATTTTTAACCACGTTACCGTCAGATCGAGCCGTTGAGGTATTAATTTCACCTTATGAATTCTCTTGAACAGAAAAAAGAAGCTTTTGCGCGGATGCTCACGATCATGGACGAGCTGCGCACGCAGTGCCCGTGGGACAAAAAGCAGACGATGGAAAGCCTGCGTCATCTCACCATCGAAGAAATGTACGAGCTGGCCGATGCCATTCTCGAAAAGAATACGGACGGCATCCGCAAGGAGCTCGGCGACGTGCTGCTGCACATTATTTTCTATGCGCGTATTGCAAGTGAAACGAACGATTTCGACATCGCCGACGTCATTCATGCCGAATGCGATAAGCTCGTGGCGCGTCACCCGCACATCTACGGAGACGTGAAAGTGGAGAACGAAGAGCAGGTGAAGGAGAACTGGGAAAAAATAAAGCTGAAAGAAAAAGACAGCATCACGGGCGAAGGTTTCCGTTCCGTGCTGGCCGGTGTTCCCGTTTCCCTGCCCGCGGTGGTGAAAGCGTGGCGGATCCAGGAAAAAGCGCGCGCCGTCGGTTTCGACTGGGAAAAACCGGAACAGGTGTGGGAAAAAGTGCAGGAAGAACTTGCAGAGCTGAACGCAGAAGTGAAAAACGGGAAATCACAGGAAAAAACGGAAGAAGAGTTCGGTGACGTGCTCTTCGCCATGATCAATTACGCACGCTTCATCGGCGTGAACCCCGAAGACGCCCTCGAACGAACGAACAAAAAATTCATCAAACGTTTCCAGTACCTCGAAAAGGAATCGCAGAAAGACGGCAAGAAAATGGGGCAGATGACGCTGGCCGAAATGGACGAATACTGGAACCGCGCGAAAGAGATCAGCTGAAGGCATGGCGCTCGCATACGATTCCATAGCGAATTTCTTTTCCAACGTACAGGCGAATGTGGGCCCGCAGGTCGCGAAGCTGATCAAGCATCCTTCGTGGACCAACCCGTTCACTGCGTTGTTCACCGTGTGGATCGTTGCATTTATTCTCGAGCATACGCTGCCGAAAATGAAGAACTACCCGGTTGTCGGGCGGAAAGGTTTCTGGCTCGATATCTTCTACCTTTTTTTCATCGATATTCTTTTCGGCATCATCGGGTTTTTCGCCGTCACATACACCGTCGAATACATTTTCATTCACGGCATGGCGTCGGTCGGCGTGAAGATCCCGGTGATGGATCTTTCCGTTCTTCCGAAAGTGGTGCAGTTCCTCATCTTTTTCATCGTCATGGATTTCTGCCAGTTCTTCGCGCATTACCTCCTGCACCGCGTGGAATTTTTCTGGAAGTTCCACAAGATCCATCACGCGCAGGAAACGCTGGGCTTTGCTTCGACGCGTCATTTTCATTTCGGGGAATACCTCGTGCTTCGCCCGCTGGGCTGGATCCCGTTCGGTGTATTCGGCTTTTCGGATGAAAAATACCTGTACTTCTATGCGATCTACATGTGGATCGCGTATTCGCTCGTTTTCTTTTCGCACTGCAACGTGAAGATCAATTTCGGAATTCTCAACAGGATCTTCATCACGCCCAACACGCATTACTGGCACCACGCGAAGAACATCCCGCGCAGATACGGCGTGAACTATGCGTCGGTGCTGACGATCTGGGATTTTCTTTTCGGCTCGTTCTATCTTCCGGACGATCCGAAGACGCAGCCCATTCTCGGCGTGCCGAACAATGATGTTCCCGCCAATTTCGTAGGACAGACGTGGTATCCGTTCAAAACGCTGTTCAGCCGGAAAAAAGACCGGCAGTCTTCCGTGCTGGATACAAAGAAGAAAGGTAAAGCGGAGACTAAGAAATAACGGCTTTCGCTTTTTCCAGCGCTTTCGGAATTCCGGCCACGTTGCTTCCGCCGGAAGTGGCGAAGAAAGGCTGACCGCCTCCACCTCCCTGTATTTCTTTCGCAAGGTCGCGGATGATCTGTCCCGCGTTGAGCTTCTTTTCTTTCACGAGATCGTCCGAGATCATCAGCGTGAGCGAGGCTTTTCCGTTCACTTCTGCGCCGAGGACGAGGAACAGCGGGTCCAGCTGGTTGCGCAGTTCGAAAGCAAGATCTTTTATCGCTTCCGCGGAACCGAGATCGATCTTCTGCGCGATGAAATGGATGCCGTTCACTTTTTCCGCTTTCCCGATCAGCTCCGACTTGATGGTTTTCGCTTTCTGGCGAAGCAAGGCATCCACCTGTTTTTCGAGCGCTGATTTTTCTTCCAGCAATTGCTGGACGCTTTTCACCAGGTCTTTCGGATTTTTCAGCGCCTCGCGGATCTCGCGCATCGTGTGCAGCTGCTCGTGGAGGAACTGTTCCGCTTTTACGGAAGTGATCGCTTCGATGCGCCGGATCCCGGCAGCGATCGCGCTTTCGCCCGTTATTTTGAAAAAGCCTATCTCCCCGGTCGATTTCACGTGCGTTCCGCCGCAAAGCTCGATGGAATAATTCTCGTCGAACGTCACCACGCGCACCACGTCACCGTATTTTTCACCGAAGAGCGCCATCGCGCCGAGCTTTTTCGCGTCGCCGATCGCCATCTCGCGGATGACGGAGGAAATGTTCGCGCGGATCTTTTCATTCACGATGTGTTCCACCTCTGCAATTTCTTCGTCCGTCATTTTCTGGAAATGCGAAAAGTCGAAACGCAGGTATTCATCGTTTACCAGCGAACCTTTCTGTTCGACATGCGTGCCCAGCACTTTCCGCAGCGCGGCATGGAGCAGATGTGTGGCGCTGTGGTTGTCGGCCGTGAGCGCACGCTTTTCAGCATCCACTTTTGCATGCAGCATTTTCGACGGATCGGAGGGAAGCTTATCGGTGAAATGCACGATGACGCCGTTCTCTTTTTTCGTGTCGTAGACGCGCACTTTTTCATTCGCCGTTTCGAGCCAGCCGGTGTCGCCCACCTGCCCGCCGCTTTCCGCGTAGAACGGGGTGACATCAAGCACAAGCTGGAAGGATTCTTTTCCTTTCGATTTTATTTTCCGGTAACGGATGATTTTTGCGTCCGACTCCAGTTCCGAATAGCCGATGAAATTCGTCGTGACGTCTTTCAGCAATTCCACCCAGTCGTCCGTGTCGAGCGAAGTGGCGGCGCGTGAACGGTCTTTCTGCTTTTCCAGCTCTTTTTTGAATTCTTCTTCGTCAATTTCAAGTCCGTAGCCGCGTGCGATGAGCGCAGTAAGGTCGAAAGGAAAACCGAACGTGTCGTATAACTCGAACGCTTCTTTTCCCGGAACGGTTTTCGATTTTTTTTCATTGGCCAGCTGGATGCAGATCGCGTCGATCTTTTTCAGCCCGGTTTCCAGCGTGCGGTAGAATGCGCTTTCTTCTTCGCGGATCACTTTTGCGATGAGCTCTTTCTGCGTGTTCAGCTCGGGAAAAAATTCGCCCATCTCGTTCACGAGAACCGGGACGAGGCGGCAGATGAACGGATCGCGCAGGTTGAGCGACTGGTAACCGTAGCGCACCGCGCGGCGGAGAATGCGGCGTATGACGTAGCCCGCGCCGGTATTGGAAGGCAGCTGGCCGTCGGCGATGGCGAACGAGATCGCGCGCACATGGTCGGCGATCACGCGCATGGCGATGTTGATCACT
>DASTSF010000162.1:0-7619 GCA_035760825.1 Bacteroidia bacterium | reverse complement strand
TCCACCGTGCCTGATAATTCGCTCGGAAGCCTCATCCGCCTGACGATCGGCGCACCGCATTCGAATGCCGAAACGATCACGTCGTATGATTTCAACACGTTCGCACCGCGTGACACATTCTGCGTAGGCGATATCGTGGCGTTGTTCTTCTCGCCGTATAATTATTCGGATCATTCCACGTACATGTGGCAATGCAACGGAATAAACGGGGGCAATCCATTTGTTTCGCCGTCGGGAGCCAATTCGAATTCACTTTATGTCAACCTCAACGGCGCAGGCGTGCTTATTTTCCGCGTGCAGGAAACGAATTACGGGTGCACCGGTTCGTGGTCTCCGTTCGATACGATCGTTGTGCTCGGTCCGCCGAACGTCACGATTACCGGACCTCATTTTGTGTGCCAGGGCGATACGGATACGTACACCACGCTGTTCAACAACAACACGTATTACAGCTGGGGCTCAACCGGCGGGAACATCGTGGATACGTCGAACAACGTGATCGACATGTCGTTCCCCAATACCGGTAATTTCCAGATCACGCTGAACGCCATCAACCAGTGCGCGTCGCTGTCATCTGTTTACAACGTAACGGTAAATCCGTACCCGGCGGCGAATGCAGGAAACGATACCGTGATATGCAGCAATACGCCGGTGCCACTCTCCACGCCAACGGGATCCGGTTATGTTTATTCCTGGTCGGACGGAACGAGTACGATAAGTACGAGCAATGCGGTTGTCGTCTCGCCCACTGTTACGACGACATACGTCGTTTCCGTTTCCATCGTGGGCGGTTGTACGAGTCATGATACAGTGACAGTCATCGTGAACTCGATCGACGACACCACGTCCACGACGCAGGCGGGATGCAACGTCAACGATGCAACTGCAACTGTTACGCCTACCAGCGGAGTTCCGCCTTACACGTATCTCTGGAGCAACGGGCAGACCACGCAGACGGCTGTTGCGCTCGCCCCCGGGACATACACATGCACGGTCACCGATGCGCTCGGCTGTTCGTATTCTTCGACCGTGGTCATCACAAGCATCAGCTCGCTCAATCCTGATGCAGGACCGACCGCCACCATCACGGCCGGCCAGTCGACGCAGTTGAACGGATCGGGCGGGGTGAACTACAGCTGGTCGCCTTCCACCGGGCTGAGCTGCACCAACTGCCAGAACCCGCTTGCATCGCCAAGCGTGACGACAACGTATACGTTGACTGTAACGGATTCCACAGGTTGTCCCGCTACAGATACCGTAACTGTTTTCGTTGATATCGATTGCGGAACTGTCTTTGTGCCGAACGCTTTCTCGCCGAACGGTGATAACCAGAACGACGTCCTGTTTGTGCGGGGTGCCTGCATCCAGTACATGGATTTCTCCGTTTACAACCGCTGGGGCGAACGCGTTTTCCATTCCACTGATCCGGCAGTCGGGTGGGATGGAACATGGCGTGGGGTTCCGTGTGAAGATGCTGTATTTATGTACGTGCTGAAGGGAACCCTGCTCGACGGAACACAGATAGATCAAAAGGGAAACGTTTCTTTGATAAAGTGATCAAATGAAAAAGACCAGGAATTTTCTGACGGCTGTTGCCGCTGCGCTGCTGCCTCTTCTTTCAGCGGGCCAGGACATACACTTCTCGCAACTGACGGAAACGCCGCTGCTATTGAATCCGGCGCAGGCCGGGCTCTCGCATGATGTGCTCGCAGAGATCAATTATAAAGACCAGTGGCGGAGCGTCACCGCCAACCCGTTCCGCACATTCAATGTCAGCGGGGATTTTGCGTTCATGAAAAAGCAGAACGGAAATCACCTCGGTGCAGGGATCGATTTTTTTTCCGACAAGGCCGGTGACGGCGTCATGGGCACAACGACCGGGCAATTACATTTTGCAGGCGTGCTTGCGGTGAACGACAAGAACCTGATCTCGGCCGGCATATACGGCGGATTCGGTCAGCGCAGCCTCAGCTACCAGAACCTTTACTGGGATAATCAATACATCGGCGGGTCGCTCGATCTTACGGCGCCGTCCATGGAACCAACGGCAATTCCGAACCGCACGTACGCGGATATGGGCGCAGGGCTCGCGTGGTTCTACGGAAAAGGCCACAGCACCATGACATCGAATGACGGTGCGACATTCACCGCGGGAATTTCCGTGTGGCACGTCAACAAACCCGTTTACACTTTTTACGGCAACAACGATATGCGCCTGCCGATGAAAGTGGTTGCGCACGGGAATGCCGATATCGGTATAAAAAATTACAGCCTTGTTCTCGAGCCCGGTTACATCGTCATGGTCCAGGGCGGTCATCACGAGATCAACGTGGGAATGCTTGTGAAATACCTCATGCAGGAAGCGTCGCATTACACGGGTAGGAAAAAACCGGCGTCGTTCGTTCTCGGCGGGTATTACCGTGTGGGCGATGCCGCGAACATCATCACTGCGTATGAATTCAATTCCTTCCGCATCGGGTTCAGCTATGACATCAACCTGTCCGACCTGACTGCAGCCAGCCAGTCGCGTGGCGGCTTCGAGATTTCGCTGCGTTACATGATGATCGACGACGGCAACAATAAGAATTCGAAATTTTTTAATTGAAGATAAGTATCGCGTTAACGATGGAAAAGTGCGGGGAGAGTCGTGAAATCCGCCAGGTTTCCAGGTAGCAGCAACAAACTTTCGTGATTTTAATTTACCCCGGAAATCCACCTGCTTTGCGGGTGGTTGTTTAGTTGCCTTCAGTGTTTCAGGCGAGCTTACAATAGAGTAAATAAATAGCGGGAATTTGCACACTGGACCGGAATCATTATTTTGGCGATGACAAAAAAAACGCCGGATGTTGTATTTCCTGATCCGTGGTGAACATATGTATACGGTTCGTGTATTTCAGCAATACACAGGTGCAGATTACTTCCGGATCGTTGCGCACGAAGAAATAAACGCGCAGCAGTTCTGTCCCGGAGATCTCGTGATCTTTTGCGATATAGACAGGTGCAACGATGAGGAGCTTGAGGAGCTGAAGACTGCTTATCGTAACATCCTCGGAACCGGCTGCAGCATACTTAACAACCCGGCAAAGGTGCTGAGGCGCTACCAGCTGTTGCAGGGATTGCACGCCGATCTCACCAATGATTTCCGGGTGTACCGGCCCGGTGAGCTGCCGGCCACGGAGAAGATCCGTTTTCCTGTGTTCGTGCGGGATGAGCTCGAGCACAATGGTCCGGGCTCGGAACTTATTCATACCCGCGTGGAGCTGGAAAGCATCCTCGCGAACAGCCCGCCGCCTAATCCGCTGGTGTGTGAATTCATCGATACGACGATCAAAGGACATTATCACAAGTACGGAGCTTTTGTCCTGGACGGAAAGATCATTCCCCGGCATTTTTTTCTCTCCGGTTCATGGAATGTCAAAAGCGCTTCCGGCGATACCGGTCATTCGCAGCAACTGGAGATCGATTACGTTCTGAAAAATCCGCATGCGGAAGAACTGCAGCAGATCGCTGAATATGCACACATTGAATTCGGACGTATTGATTACGCCATTACGGAAAAAGGCATACAGGTGTTTGAGATCAACACCAATCCCACTGTCATTGATGAAGGTGATATTGCTGCAGGCAATCCGCGGCATTTCATTACGAACTGGTTCATAGATGCGTTTTCCAAAGAATTGAAGAACCTGAAGTTGTCCGCACATTATGAATAATCCCACGGTATGCATTGTCGATAAAGACCTTCCGCTGAATAAGGACTTTTACGAATCCCTGATGGCGAGAACGTCTGCCGAAGGAATCCGGGTCAGCTATGATAACGGGCTTGGCGAGGCTTCGGAGAAAGCAGCGGCAGTTCTGCTCGCCACACCTGTCGAGGTGAATGACATTGACGACAGCCGGATTGTGCTGGGGCTTCGCACCATCAACCGCAGGGAACGGATGGAAATTGCCGCGCAGGTGGTGCCGGAAAAACTCATTGCACGCTGGGCATCACCCGGGGACGGGCAGGAGCTCACCGAAGTGCTGCGCGGGTGGGGCAGGAGCGAATACGTTTTCAAATACGACTGGTCGGCCGGGCGAAAAGGAGTGAAGCTGCTTCGCGATGGTCCCGATCAGCTGCCGGAAGATTATTCACCGCACAGGGACATTGTGATGGAATACCTCGATGATGATCCGTACACCTACAAAGCAGACCTGTGCTGCGGCGTGCTGCTGAACGCCTGGTTTTTGCGAACGGTCTCCATCGCCGCGGATAATTTTAATGCGTACACAGTAAATCCTGCGCAGTATGTGCTCCCGGAAGATGTGCGGCAGCAGCTTGAAAAGCTGAGCGCTGAACTGATGCGTTACGGCAGCGGCTACATCAGCATCGACATGATGAAGTACAAAGGTGAGTTCAGGATCATCGAGATCAACACGAACAGCGTGGGGCGGAACATTTCATGGGAACATTTCGGCGATACATACCTGGATACGTATCCGCAGGGTCTCAAACGTTTGCTGGCCGGCCTGTCCGTGCTGCCCACGCTGGGCGACCTCAGGTATTGGGAAACCCGGCCCGGTAAAATTCTGCCACCTGTAAACACAGCCGGTTGAAAACCATTTCAGTCATCATTGCTGCCTACCGCGCGGCGGACTTCATCCGCTCAGCCATCGATTCAGTGCTGGCCCAGCAGCTGCCGGATAACTACAGGCTGCAGCTCATCCTCGGCATAGATGGCTGCGAATCCACGAAGCAGGCGGTTTCAACGATCAGGGATGAGCGATTGCTGGTGCTGAACATGGATCACAATTACGGCACCTACATCACGTTCAATACCATGATGCGTTTTGCGGCGGGTGACCTGATCGCAAGGTTTGATGCGGATGACATCATGCTCGAAGGTTACCTGCGCCGGCAGATCGAGATCCTCGAGCAGCACCCGGATGTGTACCTGACCTGGACGCGCAGTCAATACATTGACCCGGAAGGCCGGCACATCACGGACGAATCACAGGACATAATTACTGCGCCTGCCTACTGGGAGATCCGCAGTGCTTCCGACGGCCAGTTTGTGATGCGCAAAGAGCTCTGGTCATCGCTCGGCGGCTTTAAACCCTGGCGCTGCAACAGCGACACCGATTTCCTGTTCCGCATGCAATTCATGGGATTCAAAGAGTACGGGATACTGGAAGTGCTTTACCAGCGCAGGATACATCCCGGTTCGCTTACCCAATGCAGGGAAACAGGATATGATTCGGAGATGCGCAGAGCTGTTCGCGAAATAATGAACCGGGAAAGGAACGCACGCACCACGAAAGAGGAATGCCGCGTAGAGCCGGTGGTGGGAAGACTTGCAGACGCGGAGGGTTGTACACTCCCGGAGCTGTAAAAAAAATCCCGGTGTGAATCCCGGTTCCGGCGTGCAGGTTTCCCAATGGAATTCCGCAAACGCGCGCAGCTGCGCACAGGTTGCAGCGCATCCCGGAAATACCAGTCATGGATTTTCTTCATTGGTTTTTCGGATCCGGATACTTTTTACCCATGATCATTTTTGAGACGGCGTACGATTTTCAATAATCTTTTCAATAGGCATCAACAGGGCATTTCTTAAATGTCCGGCAGAATTGATTATGTAAATGAATACATCACGGGCTGTGCAGGAGACGCCCAATTTTTTTTATGAATCCGTTGATGCAGGATATTGAAGAACAACTTTACATTGCTATCTTGTCAATTCTGACATGAGTAACCCAAGGTTTGATTTACGAAATATAATCGGCAGCCGGATAACTCCCACGCGCAACTTTTCGCACAAAGAAAACAGTACGGAACACCTGGTAACGTTCGTTTTGAACGTATCGTCCGGCGAAAGCAACGGCGAATATCATTTTCCTTCCAGTTATTATGTACCGGCTTCCTATTGGCAGAAAAGCGATTCGATGCACCCGGAATTGCTTCACGCAAAGATTGGCTGCTACCAGCGGCTGATTATACATTACGGCCTTAACCTTTATTGCGCAGCCTGCAGGCAGCTCGCTCTCCTGACGACAGAACATCCGGAAGCATGGGAAGCCATCGACGCGCATACCCGTCTTTTGCTGAACGGAACGATTGGTGAAACCGGTTGCATCCGTGCCTGGTCGGATGAAGGCGGAATGTGGCAATACGGAGATAACGGAACCACGTTCAACCGTGCTGATAATGGCGCGTATTTTTTTGGTGTGATCAGTGATCGTTTTTCCCTGGCCGATCCGTTCACCGCGCAAACACATTTCCCGGCCGGACAGGGAGGTTCCCGGCTCGAGTGGATCTTTTATGATCCGTTTTTGGGAGAGAATACCTGGGCGGCGCTCATTGCACCCATGCAGGTTCTTTTCCGCAGGCGATCCGTTGAACCAACAGCGCTCAGCGGGAACCCGGCTGAATTGCAGCTGGCGATGTCGCTTATTCCTGCCTGCAGGGCCATGCAAAGCCGGGTTGGCGGCGTCTATGCGCGACCGGCGCCGCACGGCAAACCGCTGGAACGCCTCATCTCGAATGAAACGAACCTGACGCTTTATGCAGGCTTGTGCATGATGTGTCAATTATTCCCTGAGATCAGTGCCGATCCGGCTGTTAAAGAACTAATGGAAGGACTGCTTTCCTATTTCCGCACAGTTCTCTTCGGGCGGGAGGAGGATGGCAGGCTGCGCATGCACACCTGCGGATCATTCACCGGCGATGAATTTCATCCCGGCATCGCGGCGGATGGCGAACCTGCCCGGTTTGCAGTTGACGTTCATACGTGGGGGATGAGCATACTCGGCGTTGATGAGATCGATACGATGCATGGTACGGGAACGTGTTTCGAACTCTGGCAGAGTGTGAAGCAGCACGCAGGCTTTTATCCGTCGCAGCAACCCGGTGAACCCATCCGGGGAGTCGGCTATTCATCCGGCGCGCTCGGCGACCCGGTGCATGATATCTGTTCGCCGGAATGGACTTTCGGAGCGATCAACATGTGCCGGATTCTTGCCGCCGAATACGATGCGCCGGGTCAGCATTACGCTCCGCATCTTGCAAAACAATTGCGTGAAGATGAAAAGAACATGCTGGACGGTGTCGCATCGTTCGAGTCTTCATCGGAGCTGGAGCGTAACGCCCGTTCCTATCCTTATGTGAATAAACGTTGCGAAACAGGATTCGGGTGGCATGCCTTTCCTGTTGAAAGCTTATGCGCAACCTCGTGGGCGATTCTCGTACGGAATGGCTTCAACCCTTTCCGCACCGGCGGAGCCTGCCTGAGCACATTGAACAACCGCATTTCATCAACAACAAAAGCATAGTGAAAAAATGAACATATTACGAGATGACAACCTGGACACTGAATATGACTATTTGCTGCTGGATGCAAGCGGCGCTGTGATAGCCCGGATCACGTTCCTTCCCGGCGGGACCGTAAATGCATTTCCAGTTGATTTCGGGTTTTTCAGTTCGTGGAACCGCAAAGGCCAGGTGCTTTCCATTCTTGACCAGGAAGGCAGGCTGATCGCTTATTTTAATGCAGAAGGACTCGATGACCGTGGCCGCAAGCTTATCTGGGGCAGTATTAAAATGGGCGGCTTTTGGCTGGAATATAGTCTTCGCGAAGCTGTCT
>DASTSF010000161.1:0-3223 GCA_035760825.1 Bacteroidia bacterium | reverse complement strand
GGAAGCGTGGTCCACCATCCGCATGATGCCCTCTGTTCCCAGTGAATCAATCATGCGCTGAAGACCTGCTGTTCCGTAAATATCTTTTTTACGTTTCAGCGTCCGGGTTTCTTCTTCGTGGCGGTCGGCGTAGGTTTTCATACGATCATTTCCGCGGTTAATGAATTGCTGGCTGTGAATTTCAGATCATTGTCCTGCTTTCATAACCAGGGCCGAATCTCCGCACCGGGTTCTGGTAGACCATCTCGTCGGTGCATATTTCGAACTTCCTTCCTGTTTTGGTGAATTCCGAACGCAGCGCATTCGCCAGCAGCTCATACGTGATCACACCTGTTTTTTCTTTCAGCGCCTTGATCACGCCGTCGGAAACGATATTGTAAATGCTTCCGCCTGTGAGCTGAAAATCTTTCGCGAGTCTTTCCGTCAGCCCGTCTTCATAGCGGAATGAGCTTCCCAGCGATTTTTCCCAAAGCTTTTTCCGCTCGGGATAGTTCGGGAATGGAATATTGATGATACGGTAGAACCTGCGCAGGAACGCTTTGTCGAAATACTGCCGTATGTCCTGCACGTTCGTGGCGAGAATGATGATGCCGCGGAACTTCGTCATTTTCCAGAGCAGGAATGATTGCTCCTGGTTCGCGTAACGGTCGTGCGCGTCCTTCACCTCCGTCCGCTTGCTGAAAATGGATTCCGCCTCGTCGAAAAACAGGATGCAGTTCTTGTTGTCAAACCGGTCGAGGACTTTCTCGAGGTTCTTTTCCGTTTCACCGATGTATTTCGAAACGAGCTGTGCCGTGTTCACGAGATACACCGGCATACCGAACTCGTTCCCGAGCGCAACGGCGGAATGACTTTTTCCCGTGCCCGGCTCTCCCGTAAAAATGCACACGCAATTGCCGCGGTACATACTGGCATCGGGCAAAGCCCACAGCTCGTTCATCTGTTCAGCGAACGTATGGATCTCGCCGATCTCTTTCCTCGTTTCTTCATCGAGCACGACATCTTCCAGCGTATGCGTCGCTTTGCTCTGCACGGCGGGAAAGCCCGATTCACCATCCAGCAGCGGAAGCGATCCGTGCAGCAGCGTGGCGTAATAAATATCATTGAGGTAAACCGCGTAATCGAGAAATGAATTTTCTCCCAGCGGATTTTCCGTCAGCAGGATCCCTTCGGCGAACAGGCGGTGCCTGCGTGTAAGACTGCTGCTGTAGTAGCCGTATTTTTCCTGGTCCCTGCCCGACATGACGAACGCCAGTGTGCGCACTGTGAGGTAAAACCTTCCGCTTCCCTCCTTGAACAGTCCGCCCACATCCTGCCGGTGACCGGGGTTTTGCAGCAGCGCCAGAAATCCGCCGAGCGTTCCGGGCTTGTACAGCTGCGCGAAACAAAGACCGATGGCCATCCGTTCCATTTCATCTGCCTTCCACCCGGTGAGAAATTTTCCGTAATGCGTTTTTTCATCCGCGGGAGGCATGTTCTGGAGCGAAAACTCCTGGTCCGGGTCGATCCCGAGCACCATCCGGATGCGTGCAGAAAACCATCCGAGCTCCCGGACGATAAATGAGATGTTCCGGGAAACGTCCGCGGCTGCTTTTTCCGTTTGCATGTCGTTGTTCATACCTGTTGTTTTACCGGCCGCGCTCAACCATTAGCAACACATCACTTCACCACTTCTCCCCACCGCGTCATTTCACTGTTTCCCGAGATCGTTTCGGGACATGATTCCGTCGAAAGCCTCATCTTGTTGCGCACCACGCAACCGCAGGAAGAGCAGATCGCATTTCCGGTACGCGTGCCCGCGGTCGCGCCACGCTCCGCAGGTGCGGTGAAACGCTGCAAAAGATTCGCTGGTTCCCGGAGATTCGGGCAGGCGAGGCATGCATCTTCCCTCCGTTTCAGCGTTTCTTTCGACACGGTGGGAAAACCCGAAAGCGCCCATTTCATCAGCGACTTTCCCGCTTTCGTGATCAGCGCGCCATTGGAAAACTGGGCGCCGCGGCTCCCGCTGAGCGGGGGATTGTTGAGCAGGTCGTACAGGATTTTTTCATTGTCGCGCGAAGAAAGCAGTCGCCGTGCGTAACCGGGATTTTCCAGCGCCGCGACGAGCACACGCTCAGAGACGGGTTCATCGAGCCCAAGCATGTAGGCAAATGTCATGCACCGGTCGGCCAGCGTTTCACCGGGAAGCGTAAGGACATCCGCGGTTTTTGCCGAAAGAGCAGCCGCGTTTTTCGGAGCCGGGCTGTTCGGGGCGGGAAAAATCGCTTTCCCTTTGCGGAGCGTATCTTTTTTGACGACGGAGGAACCTTTGTTGCAGTTGCACATAACGGACGAATCGTTTTTTCAGCTTCAGGAAACTTTCCGCATCAGCCATTCATCGAAGCGGATCACTTCGTAACCGGCGGGATTCCAGTAATACTGTTCGCGCGCTTCGGACAGTTTTTTTATTTCAGGTTCATGCGCAGGAAGCACATTCCGGAAATCGAAATCGTTCTTCACGATGTCTTTCAAAATACTGGTGATGACAGGCAGGCGCATTTCCCGCTGGCATACCTGGTAACGCCGGATCATTTTGCGGAACGCCTCCAGGCGGTAGGAAGCAAGCTCCACCGCTTTCTTTTCCATCAGGATGAGCAGGTCGAGCATGTAGAAGCCGGGCATCCACCCGTCCTTGTCGCGATCGGGTTCCGTGTTGCGGTTGAGAATGCGCGAGCTCTGTTCGACATCGCCCTGGAAGAACGTGAACGCAGCGCGCAGCAGGTGAACACGCGAATGCATCATCGGGTTGATCCTGTGCTTCACGAGCCGGTGGTTCTGCGACATGCGCAGCACGTCCTCCGCTTCGGAAAACTGCTTGTTGCGGAAATAGGAAAAAAAGAGAAGAATGTACGCGTTCAGCTGGTTGATCATTCCGGTCTTGAACAGTCCCGCCGCTTTGGTCGCATATTCTACCGCGCGGTCGTATTTTCCCATGTTGAGGTAAACGTTGGCCAGCTCCATGTTTGCTCCTGCCCTGTTCGACCGGGAAAGAACGATGCGGTCTTTCTCAACCGACGAGAGCAGCTGCCCGGCGAATTTCTCCGCCTTTTCGAAATCATGCGCCGCAGAATGGTAATTGATCGCAGCGAGGTTGCGGAAGAAACGGATGCGCGAGGAATGCGAAGCGTCGGAAATAGAGGAAAGCTCCAGCATCACATTTTCGCCCTTCTTCACGTATTCCGTC
>DASTSF010000160.1:0-13917 GCA_035760825.1 Bacteroidia bacterium | reverse complement strand
ATTTCTGCTGCACGGGAAAATCGGTGGAATCATACAGGGAAATGCCGAGCCTGTTCCTGCGGTCGATCGCTTCCGGCGCGAAATAAGCATACGGATCGAACGTCGTTCCGTTCTTGTCGGTGAAAAAAACCCACCACGCCGTCTGTGAGAACGACGGGGCGATGAAAGCGAAGAAAAAAGAAACGACAAAAAGCGTTTTTCGCATCAGTGGATGGAGAGAAACAAAGATGCAAAAAATTCAGGGGCAGACGGGTTGCCGGGTCGCGAACGGGGGACTGCATGTGCAAAAGATTTGATCTATTCTTCCGACCTTTGCTCCTTCGCTAACCGAAAATACATTCCACATGACCATCGACCTCCGCAGCGACACCGTCACGAAACCCACGAAAGAAATGCTCGACGCGATGTTCAGCGCACCCGTGGGCGACGACGTGTTCAATGAAGATCCTTCCGTCAACGCGCTCGAGGAAAAAGCGGCGAAGCTGTTCGGCAAGGAAGCCGCGCTGTTCTGTCCTTCGGGAACGATGACCAACCAGATCGCCATCAACGTGCATACGAAGCCCGGCGACGAAGTGATCTGCGATTACACCTCGCACATTTACCAGTACGAAGGCGGCGGCATCGCGCGGAATTCCGGCGTGCAGGCCAAGCTGATCCACGGCGATATGGGGCGCATCACCGCGCAGCAGGTGGAGGAAAGCATCAACGCCACGTTCGACTGGCTGACGCGCAGCAAGCTCGTGAGCATCGAGAATACAGTGAACCGCAAAGGCGGCAGCTGCTATCCGCTTGCACAGATGAAAGAGCTGAACGCGCTCTGCCGGAAGCACGGGCTGCTCATGCACCTCGACGGCGCGCGCATCTTCAACGCGATCACCGCGGAAGGTTATTCCACTACGGAGATCGGTCCGCTGTTCGATTCCATTTCATTCTGTCTTTCGAAAGGACTCGGGACACCGGTGGGATCGATGCTGCTCGGCTCGAAGGAATTCATCCGCGAAGCGCGGCGCGTGCGGAAAGTCTTTGGCGGCGGGATGCGCCAGGCCGGGTTTCTCGCCGCGGCAGGAATTTATGCGCTCGACCACCACATCGACCGGCTGAAAGACGATCACCGCCGTGCCAAAGAGCTTGCCGATGTGATCACCGCTTTGCCGTATGTGAAGGAAGTGCTGCCCGTGTCGACGAACATTGTCATCTTTACCCTGCACGACGCGATGCCGCTGGATTATTTCCTCGAGAACATCGAAGACAAGGGCATCCGGGGCGCGATCTTCGGCAAGCAGACGATCCGCTTCGTCACGCACCTCGATATCGACGATGCGATGGTGGAGAAAACGATCAAGGTGATGAAAGCGCTGCGCTGATCTATCCTCTGTCAGTCCCGGTTCATAAAATGTCATTCAGAAAAACACACGGCGGTCAACACCGAATGCAGAACAAACGGTTTCGTTTTCTTTATCTCCGTGAAACAACCTCTGTGATCTCTGTGTCAGAAAACATCCGCTTTCCTTTTCTTTGTGTACTCCGTGAAACGACCTTCGTGCGCTCCGTGTCAAAAAATATCCGCTTTCCTTTTCTTTGTGTCCTCCGTGAAACGACCTCTGTGATCTCTGTGTTAGAAAACATCCACCTTCCTTTTCTTTGTGTACTCCGTGAAACGACCTCTGTGATCTCCGTGTTAAAAAACATCCGCTTTCCTTTTCTTTGCGTCAACCGTGAAACGACCTTCGTGATCTCCGTGTTAAAAAACATCCGCTTTCCTTTTCTTTGTGTCAACCGTGAAACGGCCTTCACGTTCTCCGTATTAAAAAACAAACTTTTCCTCAGCTAAAATGTCATTCGGCAAAACACTCGGTATACTCGGCGGCGGCCAGCTCGGCAGAATGCTCATCCAGGAAGCGGTGAACTGGAACATCGACGTTCACATTCTTGACCCGGATAAAAACGCCCCCTGCCGCGATATCGCCACGCATTTCGAACACGGTCGCCTCGACGATTTTGAAACCGTCCTCGCTTTCGGAAAAAAATGCGGACTGCTCACGATCGAGATCGAGCACGTGAACGTGGACGCGATGGAACAGCTCGAAAAGGAAGGACTCGAAGTCTACCCGCAGCCGCGCGTCCTGCGCATGATCCAGGACAAAGGCCTGCAGAAATTATTTTACCGCGACAACAACATCCCCACCGCGCCGTTCGAGCTCGTCGAAAGCAAACAGGAGATCGCGAAGCACGCGTCATCTTTTCCATTCATGCAGAAGCTGCGCAAAGGAGGCTACGACGGCAAAGGCGTCACACCGCTGAAAGACCCCGCACGGCTGGACAACGCGTTCGATGCACCGAGCGTGCTCGAGAAGTTCGTCGATTTCAAAAAGGAAATTTCCGTCATCGTTGCGCGCAACACGAAAGGCGAGATAAAAAGCTTCCCCGCGGTCGACATGCTGTTCAACCCCGAAGCCAACCTCGTCGAATTCCTTTTTTCTCCCGCGGACATTTCACCTGCGCTGGAAAAAGAAGCGGAACGCATCGCCTGCCTCGTGGCGGAAAAGCTGGAGATCACAGGGCTGCTCGCCGTGGAAATGTTCGTGACGAAAGACGACCGCATCCTTGTTAATGAAATTGCGCCGCGTCCGCACAACAGCGGCCACCAGACCATCGAAGGAAATTACTCGTCGCAATACGAACAGCACCTGCGTGCAGTTTTCGGTCTCCCGCTCGGCAGCACCGCCATCGTCGAGCCTTCCGTGATGGTGAACCTGCTCGGTGAAAAAGGGTTCGAAGGAGAAGCGAAATACGAAGGACTGGAAGAAGTGCTGAAGATGGAAGGCGTGTATGTTCACCTGTACGGGAAGAAGATCACGAAGCCGTTCCGCAAGATGGGACACGTGACGGTGCTCGGTAAAACAGTGGAAGACGCACTGAAAAAAGCGCGCATCGTGAAAGAAAAGCTGCGCATCATCGCCTGACAGGATGCCTGAAGCTTTGTTCCGTTTACCTGTTTGTGCTATAAAAAATTGACAATAATCAATTCTCCGTTTTATCTCCTGCCGATGTAAATTCTCCTGTTTAACTGCGTAACTTTGTCCCCGTTTTCCAGTGAATTCATCCGGCCGATCAACAGGCCGGGAAAGCAAGTCCGGTGATCCCGCCCCAGGGTTTCAGAAACAAAACTTAAGCGCCCTGCCGGCTGCTTCGCAACGTCTGCAGTGATGAACGAGCGTTTTGAAGAACAGACCGCGATATTTTTCAGCATTCTCAAATGGATTGCTCTCGCGGTTATTATCGGCATACTTGTAGGACTTTCCACCACGGTCTTCCTGAAATTGCTGAACATTTCCTCTGACTTCGGCAAATCCATTCCTTACTATTTCGTTTCGCTGCCGCTCGTTTTCGTGCTGTCGACGTGGATCATCAACAAGCTGGCACCGAATGCGAAGGGACACGGCACGGAAAAAGTCATCGAAGCCATTCACCGCCGTTCCGGACGCGTGCCTATCCTCGTTGTTCCCGTGAAGCTGTTCACGACGATCATCACGCTCGCTGCAGGCGGCTCGGTGGGAAAGGAAGGTCCCTGCGGACAGATCGGCGCCGGGCTGGCTTCTTTCTTCTCCGACATTTTCCGCCTCAAGGACGCCGACCGGAAAAAGCTCGCGATCTGCGGGATCAGCGCGGGTTTCGCTGCTGTGTTCGGCACGCCGATCTCGGGCGCGATCTTCGGTCTCGAAGTGCTGTACGTCGGCGCCGTGATGTACGACGTGATGCTGCCTTCGTTCATTTCCGGGATCATCGCGTACCAGGTGTGCACGTCGTTCGGCATTCATTATTTCCACAGCAACATTTCGTTCACGCCGGCTTTCTCACAATCTTTTTTCCTGAAGGTGATGCTCGCCGGAATTTTCTTCGGCATCGTCTCTTTCCTGTTCATCGAATCCTTCCGCTTCACCGAGAAAAAAGTGGAACGCTGGAAGCTGAACGAATACGCGCGCAACTTTATCGGCGGCTCGATACTCGTCGGTTTGATTTTTGTTTTTTCAACGCGTTACTGCGGACTCGGCATCAGCGTGATCGAGAACCTGCTCAACACCGGTGAAAAAGCGTTCTGGTACGGGTTCCTGCTCAAGATACTTTTCACGATCGCCACGCTCGCCTTCGGCGGAAGCGGAGGCATTGTCACGCCGACATTTTTTATCGGCGCAACGGCCGGAAGTCTTTTCGCGCAGATCATGGGACTCGATACGGCCACGTTCGCGGCCATCGGGATGGTGAGCCTTCTTTCCGGCGCAGCCAACACACCGATCGCGGCCAGCATCATGGGCGTTGAGCTGTTCGGCGGAACGCTTGCCCCTTATGCCGCCATCAGCTGCGTGCTCGCTTTCCTCATGACCGGCCACCGGAGTATTTATCCGTCGCAGATCCTTTCCATTGCCAAATCGCCCACCGTTCACGTCGACATGGGCAAGGAAATGCACGACGTGGAAGCGTCCGTGAACATGAAGGAACGCTATACACTCTACCGGTTCTGGAAAAAGTGGAGGCTGCGGAAATAATTTTGCCGCAGTGTATTTCACCGGCTGCTCAGGCCGTGTAAAATTCCGAGGTCAGGAATTTCGAAGGATTCACGGAAGCGATCTGGTCGAAGGCGTTCATCGTTCTTCCATTGTGTGTGACGTTCACCTGGAGGAATTTCCGCAGCTCGTCGCGCAGCATCGCTTCATCCTTGTCTTTTTCCACCACGTAATAATCCGTACCGAAGAGGATGCGTTCGCCGAGCAACGGCGTCTGTATATCGGAAAGCATTTTCGGAAATATCTTCGGATCGTTCAGCGAGAAGGAAACATCCGTATACACGTTCCTGTATTGCGGCGTGGTGATAAGGCGTTTGATCGCTTCGTACCATCTTCCCCTGAAACGCCCGTTCCCGTTGATCTCGTCTTCTCCGCCGTAATGCGCGAGGCAGATCTTCAGCTCGGGAAAACGCAGGAGCACATCCGCATAATTTTCCGGTTCCGTGAAATTGCACTGGTACCATTCCTGCTCTTTGATCGTGAGATCATGGAACGGGTTCGGGTACCGCGGCGGCGGAAAACCTTCGAGCGGACCACGGTAATGGATCACACCTTTGATGCAATGATACAGGATGGGGACCTGCCGTTCCTGCGCCCAGCCGTATAACGCATCGAGCTTTTCATCGAACGGGTAATAGCCCAGCGCGGGATACATTTTTATGCCGACGAAACCGTATTTTTCGAAGAACGGCTTCACCCAGTCGAGCAGCGCAGCGCCATCGGTGAATTCTTTCCTTCGCGGATCGATGCAGATGAACGGGAGAAGCACGTCGCGGTAATTTCCGCGTGCGCGGAGCTGGATGATCTCATGCAGCTGCGTTTCATAATTGCTCAGCGGCTGTCCCGCGCCCATCTGCTCCATGTCCATCATCAGGATCACGAAACGCACATCGCCCCAGCCGCGGTAATAATCCTGCAGCCGGTTGAAGATCACTTCCTGGCTTCTTCCCAGGCCGATCTCGGCAAATTTCGCTACCCGTTCCACGCTTCCTTTCACTTTTCCGAACGTAAGCATGCCGGCGAAATCCGCAAGACCGCGACCGAACGGGGAACGCGAAAGGAAATTCATGACAGGAATTCCAACGACGTTATTGGGAACGTATTGCGCGGTGAAAATGTGCGTATGTGCGTTGTAGTATTTCATGCCGGGACTATTTTTCTTTGGGCTTGACCGACGTGCGTATGTTGATGAGACGCACGAGCAGGTTGAACCAGTTGTCGGCGCCATATCCGAGCGCGGAAACGGAAATGATCCAGCCGAAAAACATAAGGAACAGGTTCTGTCCTTCGGGACGCGGCCACCCGATGGGAAGATCAAGCAGGCCCGCTTCGGTGTAGGCGTCCCTTATTTTCGTCACCTGTTTTTTCACGTTCTGCGCCATGGTGCTGTCGGGCATGCTGCTGTAAACGGAATCGCGCCCGGCTTTGTTCTGCACGTAAGAATCCGCTTTCTGCACGATAACATCGCGCAGGCGCTTGTCGCGGAACAATTGTTTCGTGATGTGGATCGCATCGATATTGAACGAAACCGTGATCACCGTCGCCACGATCAGCAATGCGCGGGTAATTCCTTTTTTGTACCACGTGCTGGTGGCGTTCATGTACTGCGAGAACCAGCTCATGATGTTTTTTTTCAGTCCCGCATAATCCTCCACACCGAACGCAAATGTCCGCAGCAGCTGCTTGAGGTCGCTTTCCTTCAGCGCGTCCACGCCTTCCAGGAATTCATCCACGATCTTTTTTCCGCCTCCGTCGCGTTGCGGCGTAAGCGAAGGCATGTTCACAAGGAACTTCTTCTCTTTTTTGTCGAACGTATATTCCGGCAAACGATAATGGCTGCGTACAACATCGATCAGCGCATCCGAAAAAATTTCCCCGCCGATGTAATGCGGGTATGTTTTATCGGTTTCCCGCAGGCGGTCGACCAGCGGATGGGAAAGGACCAGGAACATGAAATCCTTGTTCAGCGGATCGTTGTAAATATCATTCAGCGCCTTGTAAAGAAAAGCGCCGCGGCGCTGCGTGAACATCTGCCACAGCTCGATGATCCCCGAAACGATGATGGAAAAAATAAGGTAAATGAAAGCGAGGGAAATGACGACTTCAAGCAATGCGCTCATGGGCGGGATGAACTATTGAAACGATTTCAAAGTGAAAATACAATAATAATTGAACAGGGACCGGTCGCAACGGATAAACCGCCCCCTGAAAATTGCGCTGTTTCTTCCCTGCCCGCCTGCATCCTTTTCACTGTTGACCCGTTGCTGTTTACTATTCCCGATAACTTATCTTTACGTCATGCATCCACTTGTAGGCATTATCATGGGCAGCGCATCCGACCTGAAGGTCATGAACGATGCAGCCGCCATCCTCGACCAGCTCGAGGTCCCGTTTGAAATTTCCGTCGTCTCCGCACACCGTACGCCCGACCGCATGTTCGAATATGCAAAGACCGCTGCTTCCCGCGGACTGAAAGTCATCATCGCCGGTGCCGGAGGTGCGGCGCATCTTCCCGGGATGGTCGCTTCGCTGACGCCCCTGCCCGTGATCGGTGTCCCGGTGAAATCGTCCAACTCCATCGACGGCTGGGATTCCATCCTTTCCATCCTGCAGATGCCGAACGGCGTTCCTGTGGCCACGGTTGCGCTCAACGCTGCAAAAAATGCGGGCATTCTCGCCGCGCAGATCGTTTCCACTTCAGATCCTTACCTGCAGCAGCGCATTACCACGTACAAGGAGGAATTGAAAACAAAAGTGCTCGAAAGCGAAAAAGAAACCGACCACGTGAAATTCAAGCACCGGAAAAAACAGTAAAGTATAAACGTTCCGGGTTCCGAACGCTGAGTATCGGACACGAAACCGGAAAACCGCACCCGCCCGATGAGAGCCGCGCTGATCTTCTTTTTGTTCCTGCTGATTGCAGCGCTCGGTATTTTCTTTTTCCACGGGCGCATCTTTCCCAAAAATCCTGCACGCCCTTCTTCACCCGGTATGCTTCCGGTCGATTCGATCCACCACGGAGCCTGGATATTTTTCTCGCGCGATGAATTTCCGCAGGACGAGATCGTCAACAACCTTGGCGGGAAAAACCTGCGCACACTCAAAGGTCCGTATGTGGAACATAAGCTTTCCCCGGCCGAGCTTCTCACGCTCGACAGCACGCTGAAAGGATTGTACAATGTCCACGAAGCGCGCATGGATCCGCTGCTTGATTGCTATCGCCCGCGGCATGCGGTGGTTTTGTTTGATGATAAAGGAATCGCTTACAAGTGGATCGACATCTGCTTCGAATGCAACGGGGAGCGCGCCATGCCCGCGAACTTCTCGAACGCGACATTAAAAGCCTGGAAAATTTTCTTCACCCGTTTCGGCTGGCCTGTCGACGGCGATTACAGAACGTTCTTCACCAAAGCCCAAACCGACAGTTTGTTCCGGAAAGGAAAAGGGACGTTTCACTTCTGAGAACGGCCAACCAGCCGCAATCATTCCTCATTTATCATTTCCATCATCTCCGTGATCTTTCCCGGCTCAAACCATTTTATCTCCGCATCTTTTCTCCACCATGTCATCTGCCGCTTGGCGTAATTGCGCGAATGCTGCCTGATCAGCTCCACCGCTTTTTCACGGCTTGTTTTTCCTTCGAAATAATCGAACAGCTCCTTGTAGCCCACCGTTTGCAGCGCATTGAGGTGACGAAACGGGAATACTCTTCTCGCTTCTTCTTCCAGTCCCGCTTCCAGCATTTCATCCACACGCTTATTGATCCGTTCGTATAATTTTTCCCGCGGCATTTCGAGTCCCAGCTTCACCACGCGGAAAAAATTCTCCCTCTCTTTCTGCGAACACAGCGCCGAATATTTTTTTCCCGACAGCCTGCACACCTCGATCGCGCGGATCACACGCGCGGGATTTTGCCTGTCTACCAGCGCAAAATATTCGGGATCGGTGCTTTCCAGCTCTTCCAGCAGCGGACCTAGACCGTTCTCGTCCACCGTTTGCTGCAGCGCTGCCCGCAGTTCCGCATCCTGCGACGGGAGCTCGTCGAAACCATGAATGACCGCATTGATGAAAAGCCCGCTGCCGCCCGTGAGGAAAACGATCTTCCTTTTTTCAAATTCACGCGCCAGCAGCGCATGCACTTCGCGCGCGTATGTTCCGGCATCGACCGGTTCGTGTATGGAATGCGAAGCGATGAAAAAATGCGGAACGCGTTCCAACTCACCCGGTGAAGGCTGCGCGGTGCCGATAGGAATTTCCCTGTAAAACTGCCGTGAGTCCGCAGAAACAATGCACGTCTGAAAATGTTCTGCCAGCTCGATGGAGATCCCGGTCTTACCGATCCCCGTGGGACCGCACACGACAACCAGGAGCGGCTTCTGCATCAGAAATCTTCGTTATCGCTTCCGAAAGAAGAGCTGAAATCGCTTTCCTCGCTGCCTTCTTCCTCACCCTCTGCCTGCTGCTCTTCATCGCCGCCTTCGCCATGGCTTTCTTCTTCGCCCTCGGAAGACCCGAGCTGTTCGGTTTCTTCGTAAGTGACCTCGGCCGTGAATACGCGCTCTTTTGACTTTTTATCTTCCTCGTCGTCCTCTTCTTCTTCATCCACAGGAGGAGGCGCGATCTTCTGTTTGTATTGTTTCGGTGCAGCGCCGGCCGATTTCGTGCATTTCGGGTAATTGATCTTCGGATCGTCATTGAGGATCTTCACCAGCTCGAGGTAAAGCGTCCATTTGACTTCAGGATCGAACACATACACGATCTTCTGGTGCGGATCATCGATGTATTCCACGACTTTGCTTTTCGACATTTCCTTCGGAGCGGATTTTTTCCGTGAAGGATAGTCATCATCGTCGTCATCATCGTTCTTCTTCACAAAAAGCGCAAGCTCCTGCCCTTTCCTCCAGTAATCGTCGCTCATAAAGAACGACGCCGGTTTTGAATCGTCAAACCCGATCGCTTCCTGGATGGCGCGGTGCAACGCGTCGAATGTCTGCTTGCCGAGAATATCGATCTCCCGGTAAACTTCATCGTTATCTTCAAAAGTTATGCGAAAACGGTAAACAGCCATGGTGCGAATTTATCGAATATGAAAGATAAAAATCAAACCCGTTCGACAGCACGCAGGGGGCGCCGGACAAATACCGTTTACAGGGTGACCAGAACGTTCCGGGAACAGATGAAAGCGGGGCCCCTTCCCGTTATATTTGCGCCGTGGCTGACCACGAAAAATACATGAGGCGATGCCTCGAACTGGCCGAAAAAGGGGCCGGCCGGGTGGCGCCCAACCCTATGGTCGGGTGCGTGATCGTGCGCAACGATGTGATCATAGCGGAAGGTTACCACATGCAATACGGCGGACCTCACGCCGAAGTGAATGCCATCCGCCATGTGGCCGATGAACGTGCACTCCGCGAATCGACGCTGTACGTGAATCTCGAGCCGTGCGCCCATTTCGGAAAAACACCGCCCTGCGCCGACCTCATCCTCGAAAAGAAGATCCCTTATGTGGTGATCGGCTGCATGGATCCCAATCCGCAGGTGCAGGGAAAAGGAATTCACCGGCTGCTGCAGAACGGCGTCGACGTGAAAGTCGGTGTGCTGGAAAAAGAAGCGCAGTTCCTCAACCGGCGGTTCTTCACCGGCATCCGCGAACAGCGGCCCTACATCGTGCTCAAATGGGCACAGTCGGCCGACGGGTTCATCGATCACAACCGCGACCAGAACAACGGGGAACGCGCGATCGTCAGCTCGCCGGAAGCACACCTGCTCGTGCATAAATGGCGTTCGGAGGAAGCCGCGATCATGGTCGGCACGAACACCGTTATTTCCGACGATCCGCAGCTCACCGTGCGCCTGACGGAAGGACCGAATCCGGTGCGCGTCACGTTCGACCGGCGAAACCGCATCCCGCACGAGGCGAAGATCCTCGACGGCACTTCCCCGACGATCATTTTCACCGAGGGCGCGCATTACACCACCGAACGCGCTGAATTCATCCCGATCGATTTCTCTGCACATCCCCTGCGCCAGGCGCTCGCGATCCTCCATGAAAAAAAACTGCTCTCGGTTCTCGTCGAAGGCGGCACCGCGATACTGAATAAATTTTTCGAGGAAAACCTGTGGGATGAAGTCCGGGTGCTCGTTTCCCCGAAAGAATTCGGCGGCGGTGTAAAAGCGCCCGTTTTCCCGGTCACTGATTTCAGCACGGAAAATGTTGGTCCGGATAAATTGTACAGGTTTTACAATCGTGATGCGGACTGAAATTCCAGGCAGAAAATTCCGGATCACCGAAAAAAGAACACCGTCGAATTTTTCATCATGAAGAACACAACCGTTTTTCACCAAAAACACAAAGAACGGCGCATGACGCATGACAAACTAAAAACAAACCAGGTTCCGGGTCTCAAAGCCGGAACGACGAACAGCGAACCGGGAACTGAAAACTGTTAACTCGGAAACCCGAAACTCCCTTTCCTATGCTTTGGCTGTTACTCAGCATTCTCACCAACAGCGCGCTGCTGCTCATCCTGAAAGCGTTCGACCGTTTTCACGTGAACACGCTGCAGGGAATTGTCGTGAATTATCTCGTTGCCGGCTCGCTTGGTTTTATTTTGTCCGGGCTTCCGCTTCCGCTCGGCGAATTGCCGCATCAGCCCTGGAGCTGGGTTCCGCCCGTGCTCGGCGTGCTTTTCATCTCGATCTTTTTTCTTCTCGCACGCACTGCGCAGACCATCGGCGTTTCCGTAGCGACGGTGGCGAATAAAATGTCAGTGGTGATCCCTGTTTTTGCAGCGATCCTGCTTTACCATGAATCCGTCACTGTTCTTAAGATCGCCGGTGTGATGATCGCCGTAGTCGCCGTTTACTTCACTTCCCTTCCGAAGGAAAAAACGGGAACGTCCCTGTGGCGGCATTTGCTTTTACCGGTGATCGTTTTCATCGGCAGCGGTATCATCGACGCGCTGGTGAACCATGCGAAGAACAGGCTCGTGCCGGACAACCAGCTTCCTGCTTTTATTTCGCTTTCCTTCCTCACCGCTTTCTGCATCGGCGTGATCATTATCACGACGAAGATCATCCGCGGAAAAGAAAAGTTCGAAACGAAAAGCATAGCTGCGGGTATCGTTCTCGGCTTACCGAACTATTTTTCCATTTACGGGATGACGCGTGCGCTCGGCAGCGGCATCATGGAAAGCTCTGCACTTTACCCGGTGAACAACATGGGCATCGTCATCGTTTCCGCATTGGGCGCGCTGCTTTTTTTTCGCGAACGATTATCCTGGAAAAACTGGCTGGGCATTTTCCTTTCACTCGGCGCCATCGCGATGATCGCTATTCACCTCAACTGACGTTTTGCTATTCGACGACACATACAAAACCGTTTCCGGTCCCGCTGAAGGAATTTTCAAAGACCGCGGCAGCCGTTTTCTCGGATTTATTTTCCCGGTTGCGGATGAAGATGAAGTGAAGGAAAAAATTGCCGCGCTGAAGAAAGAACATTTCGGCGCGCGCCATCATTGCTATGCATTCCGTCTCGGTCCCGCCAGGCAGCATTTCCGTTCGAACGACGACGGCGAACCTTCAGGCACCGCCGGGAAACCTATCCTCGGCCAGATCCAGTCGCACGACCTGACGAACGTGCTGATCGTCGTGGTGCGTTATTTCGGCGGAACACTGCTCGGCGTCAGCGGGCTCATCGCGGCTTACCGCGGTGCAGCGGCAGATGCGATCGCGCATGCAGACATAATCGAAAAACAGGTGAAGGAAATTTACCGGCTTTCCTTTCCCTATGCCGCGATGAACGAGGTGATGAAAATTCTCAAGGACAATGAGCTCGGGCAATGGGGACAGGATTTCCAGCTCTCGTGCACATTGCATTTTTCCGTGCGGAGATCGAATGCGGATGCCGTGCTGGAAAAGCTGAAACGGATTGATGATATAAAATGCGAGTGGGAAAAAACAGAATAAATCATTCCTGCCCGGCTGACGGCACCTCAAGGATTCTTCTCTTCAGCTCAACTTCCGCCGTCATGGGCAGCATTCCCATGCCGCGTTTCGAGATGAGCTTGTAATCCGGGTTCGGCCGGTAACGCGCGGCGTCCGTTTTTCTTTCGTTGCACAAAAAAATACCGATGATGTCTTCCTTTTCCACTTCACTGTCCTCCGGTGACCGCCTGTCAACGATAAAAACAAAACCGTTCTCCTGCTCTTTCGCTTTTTCCGTCACTTCCGGATCTTCCGCCATCACTTCCCGCACAACCTGGTGCATCGCAACGAGAAAATCGAGATTGAACGAAATGTTTTCCGGCTTCACGCCTTCTTCCGGTTTCACCAAACGCCCGATGAAAAATTCCGACCGCGAATTATTTCCGGCGAGCTCTTCGTTCGAAAAAGGCGTCAGCAAATGCAGTGTTTCCGCGCCTTTGCCGACTTGTACGAGATAACAATCCATTGTGCAAAGATAAGGTCGCAGGTCCTGAAAATGGAACCGGGAACTTTCTCCCTTTAGAAAATGGGCTCAATGAATTCCCGCCAGGAATTTTTTTACGGCGTCACGGTATTCTTCGTAGCCCGGCGTGCTGCTCCACAGGCAGCTCGAAGCGTGAACGCCTTCGACGGTGGGTGAGAAAAACGTTTTCTGCGTCGAGCCGATCGCGTCGAATATTTTTTTCGCATCCGGCACTTCACGTTTCGCGGATGTGATGAACACGGGCTTGTCCAGCGGCTTCACGGTTTCCGCTACGCGGAATTTACCGTCGTAATATTCGCCCGGAGAAAACGAGAGCACGGCTTTCACCTCCGGGTTGCCTGTTGCGATCTTCAGCACGAGTCCCGCGGAATACGAGCTGCCGACCAGCACGACCGGCCGGCCGCTTTTCGCGAAAAGATAATTCAGCCCGGCGACAATATCCTGCTCCGCGCTCAGGTAATCCGTGGGAAGATCTTTCTTCTTCGCCAGCGCGGCCGTTTCATTCTTCACGCCGTTCACTTCGTTCCCGGAACGCTGGTCGATCGCGAGGCAGTTGTAGCCGCAGTCCATGAAAAACTGCGCCGTCTCGATGTACTCGCCCCTGCTGTAACCGGCCTGGTGGCAGAGCAGCATCCAGGGAAGCGAATCGTTTCTGACGTACATGTCCGCAGTGACGGTTAAGCTGTCGAGCGATGGAAACGTGATCGTCACGGGCTTGCTGTTTTCGTTTTTGTTCATGACGGTTTTGGCGTCGGTTCCGCCTCCGCAGGCATACGAGAGTTGTGCAAGAACGGTGAGAAAAACAAAAGCTGCTTTTTTCATTTTTGTTCGGCGATAAGTCCGGGAAAAACAGTTTCCCCTTCCGGCAGGTGCCCGTACACCTGC
>DASTSF010000159.1:0-2984 GCA_035760825.1 Bacteroidia bacterium | reverse complement strand
AAGCGAACCACACATACAACGCCGGCCAGATCGAATGGTTCAAGGCGGGCGGTGCGCTGAACATCATCCGTGCGGGCGTGAAAGCGTAAGTGCACAGCTTATTTCAGGATAGAGTATCACGGGCGGATATTTTCCGCCCTTTTTTCTGACCTATGGAAAAATTCAGGATCAAAGGAGAATTCATCGAGCTGATCCAGCTGCTGAAAGTTCTCGGCATCGCGGAAACCGGCGGTCACGCGAAAATGATCGTGGAAGACGGTCACGTGAAGGTGAACGGAGTTTTGGAAGAACGAAAACGTGCGAAGCTTCGTCCCGGTGACAAGATCGAAGTGGGAGAAGATGTGTTCATGCTGGAATAAAAAAAGAGTCGCCATTGCTGACGACTCTTGTGGGCCTGGGAAGGCAACCTGTTCTCGACTATCGCTCGAACTGACGGTGTTCTCGACTATCGCTCGAACTGTTCTCGACTATCGCTCGAACTGACGGTGGCCTCGACTATCGCTCGAACTGACAGTGGCCTCGACTATCGCCCGAACCACCGGCAAGCGATACGTTTAATTTTTGCGGCGTGCTTTATTGAATGATCAGCTTGCGTGTTTCGCCATTGATGCGCGCAAAGTAAAATCCTTTTGCGTAACCGGAAAGATCGATCTCTTCATCCTGGTGGATGATCCTGCTGCCGATGAGCTGGCCGGCTCCATCGAAGATATCAAGCGTCGCCTGGGTTTGATTGCTGCCGAGCACGATCGTAAAGCGACCGTTGTTCGGGTTCGGGAAAAGATCGAATCCCTGTATCGCAGCTTCATCGATTCCCGTACAGGTATTCACCGTAAGACAGATCGTGTCCGAAGACTGGCAACCGTTCGCATCTGTCGCCAGCACGCTGTAGCATCCGCTCGTGCCTGCGTTGAGGCACTGCGCTGTGCTGTTGTCGTTCCACAGGTAAGAAGCGAATCCTCCCGGTGCGCAGAAATTCACGGTCACCGGCGAGCAAACCATTGTGTCGGGTCCGAGCGAAAATACGATCGCAGCTGGTTCCGTGATATTGACTGTTGCACTTGTCGTGCAGCTGTTCGCATCTGTGATGTTGCACGTGTATGTTCCCATGGCAAGCCCGGATTCGGTTGCTGCTGTTCCGCCGGAAGACCACGCATACGAATACGATGCAGTTCCGCCGCTGACGCTGACCGTTGCCGTTCCGTTGTTTCCGCCGTTGCAGGTAACGTCAGTCTGCGTTGTTGTTACGGAAAGCGCGGAAGGCTCGGTGATGTTAACGGTCGCCGTTGCCGTGCAAGTGTTCGCGTCCGTGATAGTGCATGTGTACGTTCCCATGGCAAGCCCGGATTCGGTTGCCGCTGTTCCGCCGGAAGACCACGCATACGAATACGATGCAGTTCCGCCGCTGACGCTGACGGTTGCCGTTCCGTTATTTCCGCCGTTGCAGGAAACATTATTCTGCGTTGCGGTAGCGGATAGTGCTGCGGGTTCGGTAATGCCCACGGTCTGTGTCAGCGTGCACGAATGTGAATCGGTGATGACGCAGGAATAGGTGCCGGCAGAAAGCCCGGATTCAGTTGCAGAAGTTCCGCCGGAAGACCACGCGTACGTGTATGGGCCTGTTCCGCCCGCAGGCGTTACGTTTGCGCTGCCGTTGCTGCCTCCGTTACAGGAGACGTTCACCAGCGTTGCCGTGCAGGAAAGTGCTACGGGTTCGGCGATGACGAATGTCTGCGTTACCGTGCAGGAATGAGAATCCGTGATGACGCACGAATATGTTCCCGCAGCGAGTCCCGATTCGGTGGCGGCTGTTCCACCTGACGACCATGCATAAGTGTATGGCGCCGAACCACCGGAAACCGTTACAGAGGCGTCTCCGTCATTTCCACCGAAACAACCGGCATCGTTTTGCGTTGTGTTGGTAACAGCAAGTGCAGAAGGTTCCGTTATGGAAAATGTTTGTGTTACCGTGCATGCGTGTGCATCGGTGATGATGCAGGAATAGGTTCCCGCAGCGAGTCCTGATTCAGTTGCAGAAGTTCCGCCGGAAGACCAGGAATACATGTACGGAGCCGTTCCGCCGGAAGCGGTTACAGATGCATCGCCGTTGTTACCACCGTTGCATCCCACGTCGGTCTGCGAAGAAGCGGAAACTGTGAGCGCAGCCGGTTCGGTAATGGTCACGCTTGCGTTTGATGTGCACGCGTGCGAATCGGTAACCGTGCAGGTATAAGATCCCGGTGCAAGGGGATCGGAAGCGGCGGCTGTTCCGCCGGAAGGCGACCAGAAGTATGCGTATGCAGGTGTTCCGCCTGTCGCATTCACCGTTACCATCCCGTCGTTCGCGCCGTTGCAGGAAACATCTGTTTGTGTGGCGACACTAACTGCAAGAACGGGAGGTTCTGTAATTGTGATCGTTCCTGTTGCAGGACAAGGCGAATTGTCGCTGATCGTATACGTGTATGTTCCTGCTGAAAGCCCGGATATGTTTTGCGTGGTTGAGGAATTCGACCAGGAGAAATTATAAAGTCCCTGGAGCAATACGGAAGAAGCAAGATTGGTGAATGATGCTGATGTGTTCCATGTACGCGGAGTCGTGAAGCTGCCGGTCTGCACATCATAGCTCCCGGTTGCAAAAATGTACTGGCCGGGAGCCGGGTCGGGGCCGAAGAAACTGGTCGACTGTAATTTCCCGCCGGGATAAAGATCATTCACAGGAAGCTGGTAACCTGCGGTTCCTGCCGAAACGAGTGCACCGCCGATGCCGCTTCCATAGAATATCGCATCAACAGGGACAGTCGAGCTCGTAATGCCCGCAACCGGTGATGTGAACACAGCGATACCGTCAGCGTTGGATCCGCCGTTGCCCAGGACACCGCCTGAGTTGGCGTTGCCGATCCCGCCGTCACCGGAAGCAGTTCCGGTAGAAATTGCGCGCAGGATATTCGAAGAAGGACCGTACGTCGACATCGAAGTTCCGCCGACGT
>DASTSF010000158.1:0-3470 GCA_035760825.1 Bacteroidia bacterium | reverse complement strand
TGAAACTCTTCTACGGCCGAAATTTTTCCGGCCAGCGTGTTCTGATCCGTCGCTTTTTCCATTGGTAATTTGTTTCCGTAAAAAAACAACCGGGGCGCCGATCTGCAAGAAGAAAGGCGCCCCTACTTATGAACAAGGTTTCAACCGTCAGTTGCCTTTCGGCGCGAGCGGCATGGGATTGTTTTTCTGGTTCGCGTCGTAATTCGCGTTCAGCGCATCCACTACATCATTCGTCACATCGAGGCTGTCATTGGCATAAATGATAGGGCTGCCTGCGCCGTAAGCGAGAATGAAATCGATCTTTTTCTCGCGGCTGTACTGATTGAAATATTTGAAAACCTCCTCGGTAATGACCTGGTTCTTTTCCTGCGCCTTGGTCTGCATATCGTTGATCTCGATCTCCATTGCGTTCAGCGCTTTCTGTTCCTTGTCGATCGCGTCCTGTTCCTTCTGCGCATCATCGCCCGAGATCAGGTTGTTCTGCGCTTTGGTGTTCAGGTCATTCATACGCTGCTGGAGCGCCATCGCCCTGCGCTGGTACTGCTGCATCTTCGTATCGATCTTGGTGCCTTCGGAACTGCTGAGGTCGGCAAAAGCTTTGTACTTCGTCGAAATGGAATCGATGTTCACGTAAAGCACGCGTGCACCCGCAAGATTTTTCGGGATGCGGAACGTAAGGCTGGTGGCGGAAGAATCCTGCACCTTTTTTACATCCGCAATTGCTGCGCGCGACGAAAAATGCAGGTAGAAAAGAATAATGACCGCTACGATGAGAATGGCATTGAGCGCCAATGATAATTTTTCTTTCACGGGAAAAATGGTTTGCGCAAATATAGGTATTACCGTAAAATGCTTCCTTCTGCTCCCGGAATGCGCGCCGGGTATTAACCTTTTTTGGAAGAGCGTTCAGTCGTCGTCTTTCGCGAAATAAAGCGGGATCGTGACCGTGGTGCGAACGTTGTAACCTGCTTTTTTCGCGGGTATCCATTTCGGCATCCCGCGCACGCATTCGACGGCCGCTTCGTCGCATCCGTATCCCAGCCCGCGCACGATCGAGATCGCTCCCACCTGCCCGTCTTTTTCGATGACCACTTTCAGCGTCACGGTTCCTTTTATGTCGTTCTGCATCGCCGTGAGCGGGTACACGAGTTTGCGGTGAATGTATTCATCCATCGCATCCTGCCCGCCGGGAAAAGTGGGAGGATCGTCGGGCGCGATCACGATGTCGTCGTCATTGACATTGGAAGAAGACGGCGCCTGCCCGCCGTTGATCAGCGTCACCGCATCATTCACGATCTGCCGCGTTTCCTGCGTGTCCTTGTCGATCTCCTGCTGGTCGGCCGGGGAAAGCGCATGCGATCTGCTGACGACGAACGTATCGACGCCGGGGCTGCTGCCGTCCGTGCTGTCCGTGAACTGCGGGGCAGGATCATCGGGTTTGCATGAAAAAAGAAGAAATGCAAAAACGGCGGCAACCGGGAAAAGTTTTCTCACAGGCAGGATCATAAACGCGTTTAATGCATAAAACGTTTGAGGCGAAAAAGTCACATCTTATTTGAAATCACGCACGCCGTTACGGCTCCGTGCCGCGCTGTCGGCTGCTTTTGCGCTGTCGGCGGAAGAAAGATGGTAGACCGTATTGTTCCTGTCCGCATCGTTCTGGACTTTCGCCACGCTGTCGGCTGATCTCCTTGAGTCCGCGATCGCCTTTTTTTCAATCGCCATCCGGGTGGAATCATCCGGCTGGTAAGGCACATCGCCCATCACATGCCCGTCACCGTCATTTTTATTTCCGCACGAAGAAAAAAGAAAAGCCCCGAAAACCAACAGTGCAGCGGCGGCAAACTTCTGCATCCTCCAGCGGAATTTCACAGGTGCGAGCTGTGATCTCCTGAAACGGCCGCACGTACGCTGCCCGTTCCTGTTGCGGATAAATGCGATGATCTCTTCCTGCGATTTCTGTGTGAAATCGATCACGCCGAGACTGCACTTATCGCAGAAACGGCCCTGCTCCGCGGGAGTCATTTTCTCCCACGATTCGCTGCATGGATTATCGATGCGTAGCATGGAATGAAGATAGCAATTCCGCCCAACTCAGCGGGGATTAAGCATGATCTGCCCCTGGACGCCATTATCCGCAGGCGACGTCGTATCCCGCAGCATGACCTCGCCCTTCGGGTGATTGTCCTGCGGAACTGTCCCACCGCCTGGCTTGACCGCTGAAGTATCGACCGGCAGGATCGCCACGTCGCCCATCACCTTATAGCCGGGGTCCTGGATGCATTTCCCCGGGATTTTCTTCACGGGCGAATCGGCTTTTTCCCTCGGAAGGATCGTATCACCAAGGGTATGCTGCATGGCCTGTTCATTGGCCCGCATCGCCGAATCGGGTGCAGACGAGAATTTCCCGACAACCTCGCCGTTGTTATTACATGACGTGAAAAGGAACGCCCCGAAAACAAAAACGAGCGCTGCAAGAAAAACTTTCACGCGCGACTTTCGGATCGTTGCGGAAACCGCCGGAACGGAAACCTGCTCCTTGCGGAAACGGCCGCACACGCGGCTCCCGGAATGATGCTCAAGGTAATCGATGATCTGCTGGTCGCTGCTGCCGGAAAAATCCACGACGACTTTACAGCACTTGTCGCAATGACGGCCCTGCTCCTGCGGGGTCATTTTTGTCCAGTCTTCGGAACAGGGTTTGCGGATGGAAACGATAGGTTGCATAAGCGCATTTTGCCAATAGATGCAGTGGAAAGGTTGTTTCCATAAACGGCGTCGTTTTTTCAGGGAAGCGCAACTGCGGTGCTTCCCGGTTCCTCTCCTCCCGCTGTCGCCTCGCAGGAGCTCGGTTCCATCGGGGCTAGAGGAATTTCCTTCTGCTCTTTTTACTTCCAGGTAACGTTATTGGGAGAGTTAAAATACAATGCAGAACGACATTCATATTGTCTCCCCTCAAGTTTTGAACTTTGGAAACGGTTTTAATGTCTGTTTATCTGGCGGCACCACATCTGATATAATTTTCTTTCCTAAAAGAATTTCCATGTTTAGCATTAACGTTAGTTATGACAAAGGAGATCTGATCTCCATCAAATTTGCCACGATACTCCTGTCTGGTATCATGGTCGAACTGCTTTTGATTGATCTCAATATTTTGTCCATGAATATACAGCGTAGCATGAGAGGTAATTGAGGCGCAACTATCAAAGGAAAATTTTATAGAATCGCCATAAACATGAAAATCTCCCTGCTGCCGAAAATTCTCGATTAATTTACTTTTCCCAATAGCACAATAATCGATTGAATCAAATAAATAGTAAGCTCTGTTTGAACTGTCCAGGAGAAGAAACTGATTGAATAGCCCTCCTTCTAATGGGACCATATTAATATAGAGTCCGTAATGATTTTTTTGAGATTTATTCGACTTTACGCTTAAGCATCTCTGGTTTCCGATAATAACCGCTATATAC
>DASTSF010000157.1:0-2319 GCA_035760825.1 Bacteroidia bacterium | reverse complement strand
TTCGCTTCTTTTCGCGGCAGGCGCTTTGTGCGCACGCAGCGCAGATCACGCGAACCCGGCGATGAACATCGGTGCGCTGATCGGGCTGCTTTCGGTGGCGGCGGTTCTCGGCGACAATTCGAATTATGCGATCGGTCGCTTTCTCGGAAAATTCGCCGTGAACATGCGGATGGGAAAACGCAAACTGGTCAGGCAGGAACACATCGACCGCACACACAGCTTCTTCGAAAAATACGGCACGAAAGCCATCATCATGGCGCGTTTTGTTCCCATCGTGCGCACATTCACCCCGTTCGTGGCGGGCGTGGGAAAAATGGATTACAGCCGTAAGTTCCTCCCGTTCGATATCGCGGGCGGGATTCTCTGGATCAGCACCATGTCGCTCGCGGGATTTTTCCTCGGCACCAATGATTTCGTGAAAAGGCATTTCGAGATGGTGGTCGTCGCGATCATCGTCATTTCTGTCCTTCCCATGGTGTTCGGGTATTTCCGGGCGCGCGCCCAACGAAAAAAAGCCTGACTTGCGCATTTTCGGTCTCATCGGCTTCCCGCTTTCCCATTCGTTCTCCGAAAAATATTTCACGGAAAAATTCCGGCGGGAAAATATCCCGGATGCCGTTTACCGTCTTTTTCCATTGGAAAACGCGAACGATTTTCCTTCCTTCCTGCAGGCGAACCCCGGCATAGCGGGACTCAACATCACCATTCCGTACAAAGAAAAGATCATTCCGTTCCTCGACGAACTCGATGAAACTGCAAAAGCCGTGGGTGCCGTGAACGTCATTCAAATCAGGGAAGACGGCGGGAAAAAAATCCTGGAAGGTTATAATTCCGACGTGTACGGCTTCCGCCAGTCGCTGAAACCTTTTCTCACTTCCGCACACGAACGCGCGCTCATCCTCGGCACCGGGGGCGCGTCAAAGGCCGTGGAATACGTGCTGAAGCAGATCGGTGTTCAATGCATTTTTGCTTCGCGGGAAAAGAAAAACATACCCGGGAAAAATATTCTTACGTATGCGGAGGTGAACGAATACGTACTGAGCGCCTGCCGCCTTATCGTGAACGCAACACCCTGCGGCATGTTCCCGGACGTAAAAAGCGCGCCTCCCCTTCCCTATGAATTCATCACCCCGGAACATTTCCTGTACGACCTCATTTACAATCCCGCCGAAACGGAATTCATGAAACGCGGAAAAGAAAAAGGCGCCACGGTGATGAACGGGATGGATATGCTGAAGCTGCAGGCAGAACGGGCGTGGACGATCTGGAACCCCGGCCTCAATCCCGGATTTTGAATTCTTAATCCGGCATTCGTTTAACATTTGAACTGAATAAGTGCCGGGAAAGCACCAGAATTCACACAGAATTTGCTTTTACCTTCGAAGAGCTTATGAAGAGGAAAACCCTTTTTCTTTTCGCCGTATTTATTTCCGCAGCGTGTTTTTCGCAAACGCGGGAGCTCAGCTACTTCATCGACAACGGCATCGCCAATTCCCCGCTGCTGAAAGATTATGCGGGACAGGTGCAGAAAAATTCACTCGACAGCTCATTGCTTCGTTCGCAGCTTCGCCCGCAGGCGGACGCCGTCGCTTCCGTTATGGCGGCGCCTTCTTACAACGGCTGGGGTTACGACGAAGCGATCACCAACGGCTACAACATCGGCATGCAGGCCGTGGTGAGGCAGGATCTTTTCGCCGGGAAAATTTATGCGCCGCAGTACGAAGCGCTGCGCCTGCAAAGCAGCTCCGCGAAGAATTCCTCCGCGATCACCGGACACGAACTGAAGCGAGACATCACGAATCAATACCTCGCCGCCTGCGCCACGCTCAACGACATTACCTACCAGCAGAGCGTGATCCAGCTTCTTTCCGGCGAAGAGTCGGCGCTGAAAAGTTTCGTCGCCAGCGGCATTTACAGGCAGACGGATTTCCTCGCGTTCGAGATCGAGAAGCAGCAGGAAGAGATCACCCTTTCGCAGCTGCAGCTTCAATACCGATCCGACATCAGCGAGCTCAATGCGCTCTGCGGGATTTCCGACACCTCGTATTACGAAGTTGCGCTTCCGCCACTGGCACCTTCCTTCGCTTTTTCTCCGGCCGCATCGCCCTTTCTCGGGCAGTTTCGCATCGACAGCCTTCGCATTCTCAATTCCCGCAACCTGGTCGACGCTGAGTACCGTCCGCATTTCGGGTGGTATGCCGACGCCGGGCTGCTTGCTTCGAATCCCGCCACGATGTACCGCAATTTCGGGTTCAGCTTCGGATTTTTCTTTTCCGTCCCGTTATATGACGGTCACCGGAGAAACTTCAATTACAGCAA
>DASTSF010000156.1:0-5607 GCA_035760825.1 Bacteroidia bacterium | reverse complement strand
CTGGCCGAAATGCTTCGGCTATTACATTCCGCCCACGGATCCTTCGCAGGTGGAATTTCACAGCGGTCACGAGTATTCGAAAGGGATGATGATCATCGTCAACGATACGCTTTGGCGGGCGAAGGACGATTTTCATTCGGGAGCGAATTTCCGCGACGGTGATCACTGGGAAAAATATCCCGTGCACGATTACGCGAAATTTTTCGTGGCGCACACGTGGACGGAATACATCAACCGTCTTTTCGGTGCGCTGAGCGGGTTCTCCATGTTCCTGCTCATGTTCATCGCGCTGCTGCGCATCCGTAAAGACTGGAAAACATTCGCGGTCATGGTTGCCGGCATGTGCATGATGGCGTTCGTGATCTGGCTGGGCGCCGTTGTGGTGAATACGAATCTCGCTCCGTTCAAGATCACCTTCCACATGCTGAGCGCGATGGTGATGGTGGCCATCGTCATCCTCGTGCAGGCGCGCGTGCGTGCGATGTGCGGGGAACAGAAGCATGTTGTTCCGAAATTCGCCCGGATTCTTTTTTTCCTTGCGCTGCTGCTCACGCTCGACCAGGTGATCTTCGGCACGCAGGTCCGCCAGCAGATCGATACCATCTACAGCAACATGAGCGGACTTTCGCGTGAAACGTGGATCGCGCAGCTCAACGGCGTTTACCTGTATCACAAGATCATGGCGGGCGTGGTGATGATCGTGAATATCGCGCTGTTCTGGTTCATGTACAGAACAAAGCCGGAAGGGAAAACAAAATGGCTTTCGTATGGCCTGCTTCTCGTTATGCTCGGCGAATACGGTGCAGGTGTGTTCATGCACAACTTCGCCATTCCGGCCTACGCGCAGCCGGTTCATCTTCTCCTGGCCATGATCCTTTTCGGTGTTCAGCTCGGACTGATCGTCCGCACGCGGTCAGGTGAAATTGTTCAAAACTGAAAAACAACTTTTGGGTTCCCCGTTTTAGTTTTGTGCGAATGGATCAGCTGACCCGCAATCAGTCAATTCTCGGGAAATACATTCCTGCTCCTGCCGTTCCGCTTATCGCCGAATGGATCTACCATTTCGATTTCAAGCTGAAGATCAAAAAAAGCCGCCAGTCGAGGTACGGCGATTATCGCCCGCCTGTCCGCGGAACAAATCATCTTATTACTGTCAACAACGATCTTAACCAGTATGCGTTCCTGCTTACGCTCGTGCACGAGATCGCACACCTGCTTTGTTTCCAGCGGCACGGCAACAATGTAAAAGCGCACGGGCATGAATGGAAGCAGGCATACAAGGAGCTGATGCGACCGTTCATGCGTCTTGAAATTTTTCCGCACGACGTTCGCGCCGCCATCATCGGCTACATGCAGAATCCCGGCGCATCGACATGCTCGGACGATAACCTCATGCGCGTGCTGAAGCGTTACGATGCGAACAACGATCTCGTTCACCTCGAGACGCTGCCGATGTACGCCGAATTCATTTACAATGAACGAAGCTTCATCAAAGGTCCGCGCGTGCGCACACGGTTCCAGTGTAAAGAGAAGCTGAGCAGCGCCGTTTATTTTTTCGCAGCGCTGGCGGAGGTGAAAGCGGTTTCTTAAAAGAAGAGGATATTTCCGGGAGTAGATAGCGAATGAGACCAGGCGATCAGATAAGCCCTCTCGCTTTTAATTCAAGATACTTGTTGATCGTATTTACCGTAAGATTTTCCGGTGAAGTGTAAACTGCATGAATGCCGTATGCTTCCAGCTCTTTCACGATGAGTTTTTTCTCGTACGCGAATTTTTCAGCGACCGTTTTGTAATAAATTTCCTGTACGGATTCCGATTTTTTGTCGAGGAACGCTTTCAGCTCCGTATTCTCGAAAAAGATCACGACGAGCAGGTGATCTTTCGCCATCCTGCGGAAATACTGCATCTGCCGCTGCATGCTCGAGAGCGTTTCGAAATTCGTGAACAGCAGCAGCAGGCTCCGCTGCGTGATGCGCTGCTTGATGTTCGCGTATAACCTTCCGTAGTCCGATTCGAGAAAACCTGTTTTCGACGCGTACAGCAGCTCCATGATCTTGTACATCTGCAGCCCTTTCCGTTCCGCGGGCAGGATGCTGTGCACCTTGTTCGAAAAGGTGATCACGCCGGCCTTGTCGTACTTCAGCATCGCGATATTCGAAATGACGAGGCTGGCGTTGATGGCGTAATCGAGAAGCGTCATTTCCTCGAACGGCATGCGCATGACGCGTCCCATGTCGATCAGCGCATACACCTGCTGCGATTTTTCATCCTGGTAAGTATTCACCATCAGCCGGGCTTTTCTCGCCGTCGCTTTCCAGTTCACCACGCGCGGATCATCGCCGGGAACGTATTCGCGTATCTGCTCGAATTCACGGTTCTGCCCGATCCGCCTGATCTTTTTGACGCCTGCTTCCGTCAGCCGGTTGGAAATGGCGAGCAGCTCATAGCGGCGCATCTGCATGAACGAAGGATATACCGGCACCGCCTGCGCATTGTCATAACGGAAACGGCGCTTCAGCAGGCCGGGCACGCCGGAAGTGAGCACGTTCACCGATCCGAACACATATTCGCCGCGCCTGAACGGGCGCACGCGGTACGTCAGCAGTTTCGATTTGAAAGGAGGGAGGTAAACGCGGAATTTCAGGTCGCGCGCCTGGAACTGCACCGGGAGCTCATCGATAACGTCGATGAAAACCGGGAAAGGATAACGATTTTCGATCGTGATGCGGATGTCGTTGAGATCGCCGTTGGAAAGCTTTTCCATCATGTCGCGCCGGGCGAACACGCCGTTTTTCCGCGACCAGAGCATAATGAAATCAATCACGAGCAGGGCGGGCAGCACCATCGCCGCCAGCTCCGCAAAAGGATAATACACCGGCCAGAACCACGACGCCGTGGCAAACACGGCCATCGCTCCGCACATAATGTAGAAGCGTGGTGTGAAAAAAAGCGACCGGAGAAATTTTATCATGTGCGTTTACCGTGGTATTTCCACCTGCTGGATGATCTGGCGGATGACGTCGCGCGATGTCTGTCCTTCCATTTCTTTTTCCGGAGTGAGCATCACGCGGTGCTGCATCACGGGCATGGCGACTTCCCGGATATCGTCCGGCGTCACGAAATCCCTGCCGCGCATCGCGGCTATCGCCTTCGCCGAAGTGAGAATGGCCAGCGAAGCGCGCGGCGACGCGCCGAGGTACAGCGCGCTGTTGTTGCGCGTCTGGTTGACGATCTGCGCAATGTACCCGAGCAGGTTCGGCTCAACGTGAAGACTGTACACTTTCTCGCGGAAGCTCTTCAGCTGCTCTGCGGTCAGCACTGCTTTCACGCTATCGATGTCGATGTGATTTTTCCGCGAATGGAAATCGGCGAGGATCTTCGTCTCGTCCTGCAGCGTCGGGTAATCGACGTTGATCTTGAACAGGAAACGGTCGAGCTGCGCTTCCGGCAGGCGGTACGTTCCTTCCTGCTCGACGGGATTCTGCGTCGCCACGACCATGAACGGCGAACCGAGTTTCCACGTTTTTCCGTCGACAGTCACCTGGCGTTCCTCCATCGATTCGAAAAGCGCGGATTGCGTTTTCGCCGGCGCCCGGTTGATCTCGTCGATGAGCACGATGTTGGCGAAGACCGGTCCGTGTTTGAATTCGAACTCGTTCGTTTTGAGATTGAACACGCTCGTACCGATCACGTCCGAAGGCATGAGGTCGGGAGTGAACTGGATACGCGAGAATTTCACGCTGACGGTTCGTGCGAGAAGCTTTGCCGTGAGCGTTTTCGCCACGCCCGGCACGCCTTCGATCAGGACGTGCCCGTCGGAAAGCAGCGCCGCGATGAGAAGATCGACGGTGCGTTCCTGCCCGACGATGATCTTCCCGATCTCCGCGCGGATACTGGCCACGCCTTCGCGCAGGTCGTCCATCGGGATCCGCGACTGGTAATATTGCGAGTTGTCTGTCATCGTTTTTTTATTTGGTGGTAGTATTAGCGTTTGCTCCGCTGGTTGAAATCCCAGATGAGCGATTCGAGTTTTTTCAGGTCGTTTTCCGAACAGACGGAAATACGGTAATGGTCGATGGCTGCGAACAGCGTCCGCACCGGTCCTGCGGGGATGCCCGAAAGATTTTCGATGCGTTCGAGAAATTTTTCATCGAACACGTTTGTGCTGACGTAAAATCTTGCACGCACGGATTCGAGAAAATAATTGATCTTCTTCAGCATGATGTCGCTGTGGTTGCCGTGACTGTAATAAAGCGCGCCCACCTGCTCCACGAATTCCAGTGTCGTGTTCGTCACGGGTGCGACGACGGGAACCGCACGCTGCTTTCGCTTTCCCCCGAAGAAAAGCGCCACGAGCCCGGCAATGATGAGCGTGATATAGGCGAGACGCAATGCAGGTTCCTGCAGGAGATATCTTCTCGGGTCTGTATTTTCCTTCCGCCCGAATTTGTAATGCTCATCGAGAATGGTCGGCTGGTCGGGCAGGTAGCTGAGCACGCCGAAAAGATAATCCGCGTTGTTGTGCTGCGCCGCGTAGTAGTTGACGAATGCATCCGGCAGCGTGTGCAGAAAAAAGCTGCCCTGTCCGAACGGGACGCGGATATAATTCGCACGGCCTCTTTCATCGCCACCGAGGATGACCACATGCGCCGTGTCGAAACGCACGAGGACCGATGAGGTGTGCGTAAACCGGAATTGCGCATTCTTTTGCAGGTGCAGCGCAGGATTGAACAGGTTCGCTTCCGTTGAAACATAGCTGCTGTCGATGAGCCCGTGTACGGTCGAGGGGTTGTTGTTCATCTCGATCATCATGTTGTCGAGGGTCTGCACATCGAGCGAATCTCCCAGTTCTCCGAAGTTGCGTGCGGAAATAAAAACGTTGTTGCCTGCCGAAACATATTTGCAGAGCTCTTCCACATCTTCTTTTGAAGGTTCGAAAACGCCGTTCACGAAAACGTAATTTGTATTCGAGTAGCTGTTGTCGAAAAGATGATCGAAGGCGGTTTCATCCAGCGTGCGCACATCGGAATGGAGCATGTTCTCCACGTAATCTCTGGTTACGTAGCAGCCGTAAGGTTCTTTGCTGGCGTATGTGTAATCTTCTCTCCATTCCGGCTCTTTTTTATTCGCTTCGGCGGAAATGAAATAGAGCGCGGTCAGCACGAGCGCAAGAGCAATGTAATATGGCCAGTATTTCTTTTTCACCTGCTCATTGTGGTTTTGCTGAAAGCTGGCGGTTCACCTGCTCGAACTTTGTCTCGGCATCGCGGTATTTATTCTCGTCGATCTCGAACTCGCCGTACCACACAAAATCATACACACGCGAGACGTTGCTGAAATTTTCCTGGTAAGGCGTTCCCGAAAGCTCGTAGTAATAATCGCTGTTGGTTTTGTCGATGCTGTAACGGACAAGTTCCTGGTCGGTCATTTTTTTCAGGGTGCGGAGAAACCACAGGCGGACGGCAAGGCGGAAATCTTTCACCGATACGGCGCGCGAGATTTCCTGTTCGTAATCGATCGCGTGAATGTCTATGTCTTCAAGTGTCGCGTCGATCTTTTCCGCAGTTTTCTTTTTGCCCGAGAACACCGTGCTGAGACCGGTATCGG
>DASTSF010000155.1:0-2679 GCA_035760825.1 Bacteroidia bacterium | reverse complement strand
GGGAACTCGATTTTGCGACGGGTGTCGCGAAGTGGTCGGATGAATCGTGCAGGATCTACGGACTTTCACCGGAAGATAATATGCACTCGTTCAAATCATGGCTTTCGTTCATTCACCCGGACGACCGCCAGCGGGTGATCGGTGAAATACAGGAAGCGGAAAAAACCGGCAGCGGAACTTCCATCAAACACCGCATTGTCCGCCCGGACGGCTCGATCCGTTATATCCTTTCCGAAAGCAGGCCGGAATTCGGACCCGACGGCCGGCCTGTGGGCGTTTACGGTACGGCGCATGACGTAACCGAGAATACCGTTCTCGAGCAGAGCCTGCAGGCATCCTACAAGGAGCTCGAAACATTTATTTATCGGGTCTCGCATGACCTCCGCGGACCGCTGGCTTCCATCCAGGGGCTCGTGCGGGTTTCGGTGCTGGATGTAAAAGACGAAACGGCGCTGAAGCACATCGGTATGATCGGCGACCTCGCGATGAAGCTCGACGGGCTGCTCACGAAGCTCGTGCATATCATGTCTGTGCGCGACAAAAAAACGACGAACGATCCCGTCGACGTTGTGCAGATGGTCGAAGGAATATTAAGCTCGCTGAAGTTCATCGATCATTTCGGCAACATAAAATTTTCGGTGAACAGCAACGTAAAAGAGATGCGGACAGACAGCGAGGCATTGCGGAGCGTGCTGCTGAACCTGGTCGAGAACGCCATCAAGTACCACGATTATTCCCGGAAGATGCCATTCATCGACATCAACATTCACAGGAACGGATCGCCCAATGTCAGCATCGAGATCAGCGACAACGGCCAGGGCATCGACGAGGAAGTGAAGGATAAAGTGTTCGACATGTTCTACCGGGGAACAACATCTTCAAAAGGAACGGGCCTTGGGCTTTTCATTGTCAAATCCACCGTCGAAAAGCTCGGCGGGACGATCACGCTCGAGAGCGCGAAAGGAAAAGGAAGCCGGTTCCGCCTGAGCATCCCGGTCAGCGACTGAATCTTTTCAGGAATGGGCGCAGCCTTTTAAATAATTGTTTTAAAAACTGTCGTAATAATTGCTTACATAGTGTAAGTATTGAAATTTTAACGAAGAAATTACTTGGAGAGATAATTGATTAAACTATATTAGCGTAACTCTGCAATCGTGAAGACCCTCCGGCTGCAAAGTGCCGGGCAACGTGCCTGGGAAATAACCCCGCTCTGCAGAAGGAATCCCCCCTCCCGAAGCTTGCCGGAATGTGGTTGATCGTTTACTCCCGGACGGTCAGCGAGAGGTCGCTTGTTCATTTATCGTCTGTACCTGCGGACTTTTCAGCGGCATGCGCTTTACAGCGGATGATCTGCAGGACTGTCTGTCTTTATCGCCCTAAAACACCCTTTGACCCATGAAAGGATTCATTGAAATCGCAGACAACCGGAAGGTGATCGTCATCCCGATCAGCGATATATCGCGGCTCGAATCGCAGGACGGGTACACCATCATCCACACGAAAAGCCGGCAGCAGCACGTCAGCACCAAGCACCTGAAAGAGATCGAGAAAAAGCTCGATCCGAAAATATTTCACCGCGTGCACAAATCGCATGTCATCAACATGCAGGAAGTGCGCACGTACGAAAAAGGGAACGGCGGGTACGTTACCATGAGCGACGGAAGCATCGTTGCGGTCTCACGGCGCAAGAAGGCGGACTTCCTCAGGGAGCTCATCTCCTGATTTGCCTGTTAATTGGTTTTCATTACCGGAAATTCACTGTTTGATACCGTTCTTCGATTCCGGATTTGATTTACAATTTCTTTTCATTTAGTTGCATACAATTAGTACCCGTATATGTCAAGCTTGTTTTTCCATACCGCATTTTCTCCCCCCGACTGATTTTCACTTAATACCCCTACACAATGACTTTTATTCAAAGAAATTACCCGCGCAAAAGCGGGGGTGGCGGTTTCGTCGCCCCCAGCTGGTCTTACCTGTCGCCGTTTTCCACGCGTTGCGGACCCTGGGATTACTCGGAAGTGGATTGACCGCTTCCTCCTTGCCGAAATATGTTGTCATCAATCATCTGAAAAGAAAACGCGTGTATGAAGAACCTGATTGCACTTTCGGAAAGTCTGAACCTTGCGGAAATAAAGCTGGTAAAGCACCTCTGCAAGCACAAAAGCAATGACGATCCGCACAAAAAAGAAAAGCTGTTCGACATTGTCCTGAAAAACAAACCTGTCAGTGATGCGGCCGCCGCACGAGAGCTGGGCTACGCCAGGGCCGACAACTCGTTTCACAACCTGAAGCAGCGTTTACGCGCTGACATTTTTTCGGTTCTGCTGATGCAGAAAGGCACATCAAAGTTTTCCACTCCTTACGCGCAGGCCCTGTTCGAATGCAGGCGCAATCTTCTCCATGGCGAAGTGCTGATGAGCCGCGGCGTATACGAGGAAGCTGCAGACCTGCTGTCGAAGGCGCTCAAGACCGCGGGCCGGTTCCAGCTGTATGCGGAACAAATGCAGATCGAAGATCTTCTCCGCAACCATACGGCGCTCAGCGGGAATATTTATGCGTTCCGTACGGCGAACGACTCTATCGAAAAAAATTACAGGCTGCTCGGGCAGATGATGGAAGCGAAGAAGAAACATTACGAGCTGACCGATCCGCGCCTGATGGGCGCATCCTCGCTGA
>DASTSF010000154.1:0-2809 GCA_035760825.1 Bacteroidia bacterium | reverse complement strand
AGCGCCACGATGGTGAGCGCAGACGAGCAGTAAAAAGCGGCACCCGGTACACGCGGACTGGCCGCCGGATCGGAAAAATGATAGAAGAGCCAGGGAAAGATGAGCGGCGCGATGACAAGATCGATGCTCATCAGGCTCGTGAGCGTTCCCATGAGCTCTCCCTGCTCATTGGGCGGAACGTGTCCCGACATCATCGACTGCAGGGAAGGACCGGCAAGTCCGCCGAGCGCCAGCGGTATGATCCCGACGAACATCATCCACGTTGCAACGGAAGATGCGCATATGGCCATTCCAACGGCATAAATGGAAAAACCGATCACCACCGCCCTGCGTTCACCGAGTTTCGGGATGAGCACGCGGTTGAGCCCGCCCTGCACGGAAGCCACTGCAATACCGACGGCGCCCATCGAGTAGCCGATCATTTTTTCATCCCAGCCGAATTGGTACGTGCCGAAAAACGACCACGTCGTCGGGAGCGATTGCCCCGCGAGATTGATCAGCATGTACGAAAGCGCCAGGCCGATCAGCATCGGGTAGCGGCGAAGATGACGCAGCGCACCCAGCGGGTTGGCGCGTTTCCATTCGAACCTGCGCCGGTTTTCCGGCTTGAGCGATTCGGGCAGCACAAAATATCCGTAGAGCGTATTGATGAGCGACAACGTCGCGGCAGCGAAGAAAGGAACACGCGTTCCGTAGCTGCCTAGGAGTCCGCCCACGGCAGGACCGATGATAAACCCGAGACCGAACGCGGCGCCCACCATGCCGAAATTCTTCGCGCGTGTTTCCGGTGTGCTGATGTCGGCTATGTAGGCGGTGGCCGTGGTGAAGCTCGCACCCGTCGCGCCGGCGATGAAACGGCCGATGAAAAGGAAAGGAATGCTGTTCGCGAAACCGAGAATGAGGTAATCGAGCCCGAATGCGAGCAGCGAGCACAGCAGCACGGGACGCCTGCCGTAACGGTCGCTGAGCGAACCGAGCAAAGGAGAAAAACCGAACTGCATGCCGGAAAACGCCAGCGTCATCTGCGCGCCGTAGATCGCCGCCATGCGATCATCGCAATGCGCGATGGTCATGATCAGCTTCGGCATCACGGGAATGATAATGCCCAGCCCGATCACGTCGATGAGCAGCGTGAGGAAAATAAACAGAAGCGCTTTGTTGTTGGGTTTTTCAGTCATTTTTTGGTGGTCTCAGCGATTTCGGGTAGCACAAAAAATATTTCTTCACCGGGTGGGCGAGCACGGAAATATTGAAGAGGTCGGCGGCTTCGGCAATGTCCATCACGCTTCCGTTCTTGAACAGCACGTTGATGCGGATGTTGTCCGAAGTATAGGCTTTGTTCTGCACCGCGCCGGTGAAAACGTAATACGGGATCTCTTTCTTTTTCAGCCGGAACTGCTTCTCTGCTTTTTTCCGGAGATCTTCCACGTAGCTCGCGCTGAACGGCTTGTTCTGCAGCTCCACGGCGTAGAGATGGCGGTTCACGAGGTTATTGCAGAGAAAAGCGAGAATGCGGTCGCTGTGTTCCGTCCACACTTTCACGCTGGTCATGATGTCGAAATCATCGAGCTTCGCGAAATTTTCCAGCACCCCGGGATTTTCGAGGAACGCTTTTTTCGTGAAGCGGTTGTAGAGAAACATGCGCAGGGCGGGAGAGCAGAAAAGTTCTTGGCCGTTTTCCGCCAGCGCTTTTGCACGGTGAAGAATATTCACGAGCAGGTGCTCCGCGCTGAGCACGGTCTTGTGCAGGTACACCTGCCAGTACATCAGCCGGCGCGCAATGATGAATTTCTCGATGGAATAAATGCCTTTGTCTTCCACCACGAGCCGGTCGTTCACGACGTTCATCATTTTCACGATGCGGTCGCTGCTGATGATGCCTTCGGAAACGCCGGTGAAGAAGCTGTCGCGCAGCAGGTAATCGAGGCGGTCGAGATCGAGCTGCGAGGAAACGAGCTGGTGCAGGAATTTTTTGGAATAGCGGTCGCGGAAGATCCGGATGGCAAGCGAAAGTTTCCCGCCGAACTCCTCGTTGAGCTTGTCCATGAACAGCGCGGAAATATCTTCGTGCGTGATGTTGTGCACGATGCTTGTCTCCAGCGCGTGCGAGAACGGACCGTGGCCGATGTCGTGGAGAAGAATGGCGATGCTCACACCTTCGGCTTCTTCCGCCGTGATCGTATGTCCCTTGCTGCGGATCACTTCGATCGCATCCTGCATGAGATGCATCGCACCCATCGCGTGATGAAAACGCGTGTGATTTGCTCCGGGGTAAACGAGGCTCGTGAGACCGAGCTGCCGTATGCGGCGCAGGCGCTGGAAATACGGGTGATCGATGAGCTTAAAAACCAGCTCCGTGGGAACGGTGACAAAACCGTACACGGGATCGTTGAAAATTTTTCGCTTGACTGGTTTCACAGGGGGCAAAGGTAGGACAAACACGAATTCACACATGATCCGGCCGTTACCGCTTTTTTACGATTGCAACGAAGGCGTTGACGCCGGTGCAAAATCATCCTGCGTTCCGGTAGATTAGGTCCTGGCACTATTCACGGCGCTACATTTTTACTACTTTCGCGACTCATCAATATTGATAAAAATCAATCCTATGAAAAGAACACTACTCCCGGTTTTTGCCTTGATGGCATTGCCCGTTGCAGGTCTGCATGCGCAGATGATGACGGACAGCCTGAACTATACGGGCGGAATCCAGACGTACACTGTGCCCTGCGGTGTAACGTCAATCACGATCGAATGCTATGGTGCGCAGGGAGGATCCGGCGCAACGGGCGGAAACAGTTCCACGGGT
>DASTSF010000153.1:0-5133 GCA_035760825.1 Bacteroidia bacterium | reverse complement strand
CTCGGTGTAAAAGAAGCGATGTCGAGCCCGACGTTTTCATTGGTGAACGAATACCGCGACGCACAGGATGATCCCGTTTATCATTTCGATCTGTACCGTGTAAAAACAGTGCAGGAGGCGCTCGATATCGGGCTGGAGGATTATCTCTACAGCGGAAATTACTGCTTCATCGAATGGCCGGAGATCATCGAAAATGTCTTGCCGGAAAATGCAGTGAAAGTGGATATCAGTGAAAGTAACAGGGGAAGGGAGATACGGGTTTCGGGCTAACCGGTTTCGGTTGGTTGTTTGTCACTTGAATTGTTTCCTGTTTTCCTTCGTGCGCTTTGCGAAACGCTTTGTGTCCTTCGTGGTTAAAACAGTTTTTAGTTTCGGATTTCGGGTTGTTTTTGTTTTTCTTCGTGCGCTTTGTGAAAACCTTTGTGTTCTTCCTGGTTAAAACAGTTTTTAGTTTCGGATTTCGGGTTTCGGGTTGGTTTTGTTTTTCTTCATGCCCCTTTGTGAAAACTTCGTGTCCTTCGTGGTTAAAACAGTTTTTAGTTTCGGATTTCGAGTTGTTTTTTTCTTCGTGCGCTTCGTGAAAACCTTTGTGTTCTTCGTGGTTAAAACCGTTTTTAGTTTCGGGTTTCGGGTTGTTTTTATTTTTCTTCGTGCGCTTCGTGAAAACCTTTATGTTCTTCGTGGTTAAAACAGTTTTCAGCTTGTTATCCCCATTGCTGCACAACCACGCACACGCCTGATTCATCCAGCAGTCCGAGCTCCCTTGCCCCCCACGGGCGCAGCGTCACTTCCTTCATGTTCGGATGCAGCAGCTCCGGGAATTTTGACTTCACGTGCGCATACACTTCATCGATGTTCTTCGTTTCCAGCCGCAGCTCCGGCCGGTCTTTCTCCGCGTATTCTTTATCCTGGATGAGAAACACCGCAAGCCCGTCCCTTCCCGCCACGCACAGCGGTTTTTCCGGGTTCTGCAGATCGTCGTGCCCGATCTCGAATTCAAGACAGTCGACGAAAAGTTTCAGTCCGACCCTGATGTCGGTGTAAAAGATGTTCGGTGTGAGCCTGGTGAATTTCATGCGGTGAGAAGTAAAGGATTGAAACTTCGGGGCGGACGGACAAACATACGCAGACGCGTCGTTTCGTCAAACACGATCCGGGTTGCCGGCCGCCCGGTTTTCATGTCCCCTGTTTGTCGTATCTTTATGTTCGCTCTTCCGTAAAAGAAGACGCACACCAAAATTTCCGGAAAAAACGTATGAAGACTTCCCGCGATGTGCTGATGTCGCTGACCAAAGGCGCGCTGATGCCACAGGAGGAAATGCTCGAGGTGGCGCGGAAAAAAGGCGCGCTCAGCATTGGCATTCCCAAAGAGATCTCCTTCCAGGAAAACCGTGTCACGCTTGTTCCGGACGATGTCGGGCTGCTTGTCAACCACGGCCACCGCGTGATCGTGGAAACGAATGCCGGGAAGAACGCGAATTTCCAGGATAACGATTACTCCGAAGCAGGCGCGGAAATTGCCTATTCACCCTCGGAGGTGTACAAGCAGGCGGAGCTGATCCTCAAAGTGGCGCCGCCTTCCATGGACGAGATCGATTTCATGCAGCCCAAGCAGATCCTGCTTTCCACGCTGCAGCTCCCGGCGCAGCCCGAGAACTTCATCAAAAAGCTGCTCAATAAAAAAGTCACTGCGCTTGCGTTCGAATGGATCAAGGACGAGGACGGCGTTTTCCCGGTCATCCGCTCCATGGGCGAGATCGCCGGCGGTACTTCCATTCTTATTGCGGCGGAATACCTTTCCAACGTCAATAACGGGCAGGGCGCCATCCTCGGCGGCATCAGCGGTGTCGCTCCCACGGAAGTCATCATCATCGGCGCGGGAACCGTGGGCGAATACGCCGCACGCGCTGCGCTCGGCCTCGGTGCAACCGTGAAAGTGTTCGACAATTCCGTTTACCGTCTTCGCCGCCTGCAGAGTTCCCTCGGCACGCGCATCTTCACCTCCATCATCCAGCCGAAAGTGCTCGCGAAGCACCTGCGCACAGCCGATGTTGCCATTGGCGCGCTGCGTGCCAGCGGCGGGCGCACACCGCTCGTCGTCAACGACACCATGGTGAGCGAGATGAAAGTCGGTTCCGTCATCGTCGACGTCAGCATCGACCAGGGCGGCTGCTTCGAAACGTCGAAAGTCACCAACCACACGAATCCCGTTTTCCGCAAGCACGGCGTCATTCACTATTGCGTCCCCAACATCGCGTCGCGCGTGGCGCGCACAGCCTCGTACGCGCTCAGCACCATCTTCGCACCCATCATCCTGAACATCGGCGAAGAAGGCGGGCTCACCAATTACCTGCGGCAGACCGTGGGCGTGCGCAGCGGCGTGTACATCTACAACGGAATCCTCACCAATCAATACCTCGGCGAGATCTTCAACCTTCCCTCGAAGGACATCGATCTCCTCGTAGCTGCGTTATGATGTTCCTGCATTGCATTTTTATTTTCCCGGCGGGCCGCCGTGAACAGCATGCTGTCACGGCGCCGGGCTATCCGCTGCAAGTCCTCACCGCGGTTCCGGGCTTTCCGCTTCTATCCCTGCCCGTCCCGGCAATGAAATCTTTACTTCATAATCATTAATCACCATGACCTGGGGCAGAAGAATCCGTTTGTATCTCGTCGGTTTCGGCATCGGCTGCCTCATCGTGTGGTTTATGTTCTTCCGCAACAGCAAACGCAACCTCGCCGGCTGGCTTCCGTCCGATCGCGTCACGGCGTTCATCGCGTCCTCGCACAAGCTGAATGTCGACTCCGCGCTTTTCTGCCGCATGAAGTGCAACGGCATTTCCATTGACGACGTGCGCAGGTCGGTCATGAAAGGCCAGGTCGATTTCGACCGCAGCGATCCGCACAAGGAACCCTGCCACGAGTACGATGTGAAAATGAATGTGAAGGGAAAGGATCTCGAATTCTATTTTTCCGCCTGCGTTGATGATTCCACCGCCTCCATCCTCAAGATCTACCCGCCGCTTCCCGGCGACAGCTGCGGCTGCAACTGATTTTTGACGTAAGCCGGGTTTGAAACCGGCCGGGTTTTTCCTACTTTCATGCTTCCGGGAAAATTTCCTGCCACACGTTCCGGCCCGTTGAACCAACAAATTTTTTTACAACACACCATTTCTGCATGAAAAAAAACATACTCCCGCTGGCGCTGGCATTTGTCTTCGTATCAATGACCGGCTTCGCATTTGCCCAGCAGAATTTTCACGGAAAGCTGGAAGGCGCAACCATCGTCAGCTACAGCAAGTACACAGGACTGCCGAACTTTGTAAGGTTCCGGCCGGGAACGGTTGAAACCCAAAGCGACTTTCCTTCCTGGCTTCAGAAATCCCTTGCGCTCGGCGCTTCCGTTTCGTTCCGTCCCTACAGCACGGAGCAGGACGGCATCGGCTTCACGCACGTACGCTACAAAGAATACGTCGGCGATTTCCCCGTCGAGAACACGATGATCATCGCGCACATCAAGGACGACAAGGTCGTTTCTTTTAACGGCGATTATTACCAGGACATCAATCCCGCGCTTTCCGTTTCGCTTTCCGAGCAGAATGCGCTGCAGTTCGCGCTGAACGGCGTGCACGCAGCAAAGTACAAATGGGAAAACAAGGACGAGGAGAACGCCATGAAGACCATGACGCACGATCCTTCGTTCACCTATTTCCCGAAAGGCGAGCTCGTCGCTGTTCACCAGGACGGCAGCGATTATTCCGCGTCGTCCATTCACCTCACGTGGAAGTTCAACGTGTACGCGGAAGAGCCTCTTTCGCGCAACGACATCTTCGTGGATGCGCAGACGGGTGCGATCGTGCATAAGCGCAACCTCATTGAAAATGTCGATGTGCCCGGGTCTGCGAATACCGTCTACAGCGGAACGCAGCCGATAACCTGCGACAATTTCAACACCAACCAGTATCGCCTGCGCGAAACAGGACGCGGGAACGGTATTGAAACGTACAACCTGAACAATTCGACCAATTACACCAACACGGATTTCACGAACAATTCCAGCACGTGGAATCTTTCTCCTCCCGACCAGGCCGCAACCGATGCGCACTGGGGAGCGGAAATGACGTACGACTATTACATGAACGTGCATAACCGCAACAGCATCGACGATGCGGGATTTGCGCTGCTGAGCTACGTGCATTACAGCAACAATTACGTGAACGCTTTCTGGGACGGGCAGGTGATGACTTACGGCGACGGGAACGTTTCGCAGGGCTATACCATCATGACCGGCCTCGACGTATGCGGGCACGAAATTTCGCACGGACTTACCACGTTCACGGCAAATCTCAACGGCGGCGAAGCCGATGCGCTCAACGAAGGCAACAGCGATATTTTCGGAACGACGATCGAATTCTACGCGCGTCCTTCCAATGCCGACTGGCTGATCGGTGCGGATATTACAACGAACGGACAAGGTCTTCGCAATATGTCCGATCCTAAACAGCTGCAGCAGCCGGATACGTACCTGGGACAATACTGGGACCAGTTCGGTGAGCCCCATAACAACAACGGACCGTTCATTTACTGGTACTACCTGCTTTGCCAGGGCGGCAGCGGAACGAACGACAACAACGACAATTACAACGTTACCGGCATCACCATGCAGGAAGCGCAGTTCATCGAGTACCGCGGGCTTTCCGTTTATTTTACACCGAGCACGGCTTATGCCGATGCGCGTACGTACACGATACAGGCAGCGCAGGATCTGTACGGTGCATGTTCCCCGGAAGTCATTTCAACCACGAATGCATGGTACGCGGTGGGCGTGGGCGCGCAATTCTCCGCAAGTGTCGCCGCTTCATTCTCTGCCGATGTGACGAACTCCTGCACGCTTCCGGCTACCGTGAATTTCACGAATACCAGCTCGAATGCGTCAAACGCCACGTGGAATTTCGGCGACAACACGACGAGCACACAGACGAATCCCACGCACACCTACACGCAGAACGGAACATACAGCGTGTCGCTCAGCGTGAACAGCGCCTGCGGAACGGATTCCATTCTCCAGACGAATTATATTACCGTGAATGCACCAACGACGCCGGTTGCCGCAGCCGATACGGTTTCTGCCTG
>DASTSF010000152.1:0-12092 GCA_035760825.1 Bacteroidia bacterium | reverse complement strand
CCTGCGTAACCGTATCGTGAAGAGGTCCGTTTTCCGAAAGCGAGAGAACAGGAAGGGAAGGATCAATGACGAATCCCTTCACATGCAGGTAAAGCGATGTGTACGTCCGCGTATCGTCGGGAAAATAACTCACGATCACCGATCTCCTTTCGGGGCCGAGACGTTTTGTGCTCAGGGTGGCGGAAATTTTTACCGTGTCGCCGGGTGCAACGGAAATCTTTGATGCAGATGCGGAAATGTATTCATCATTTGAGGAAATGTATTTATCGTTTGTCACATCCATGATCCGCACCGGTGAATTTCCCTGGTTGCGCAGGATGAATGCGAAACTGATTTTTTCCCCGGTGGTAACCGTATCAATATCAAGGAAGCATCCGGGCCATTGCTGCGACTGTCCGTTCAGCGGTTTTCCATATTCGTCCACCGGCTTTTGAAGTGCATTTCTGAGTATGACTTTTTCCACGAGAAGCGGCTGCTCGGGAAAGATGACCTGCCCTTTTATATGAAGCACAACCGTGTTGTCTTTCGCATTCGAGGTAAGAGTTACCGTTTTGTCCTGCATTCCCAAATTCCCCGTGGTTGAAAAAATGACTTTCACCATTCCGTTTTTCCCCGGGGCGACCGGTTCTTTCGTGAAGGACGGGACGACGGACCCTGCCGATCCGCACACATTGGTGATGACCAGCGGCGTTTTTCCCGTGTTCGTGAAACGAAATTCATGCGTTACAACCGTTCCCTGCACAACCGTTCCGAAATCGTGCGTGGTCTCATCAAATGTGATCACAGGTGCATTCGCTGTGTCCCGGGATTGGGCGCACAGGAAAAAAGAAAGAAAAGAAAATGCGAGGGACAGCGTTTTGCGCACGATACCGTCATCGTGCAAATACTGCGCCACAAGATGGTGAATGAAAAGAGTCCGCACTTGCATGCGGACTCTTCAGTATTAACCGTAATTAAAAATGCAGCTATTGCGCTGCCTGCACATTGCCTTTGATCTTCACTTCGAAAACGCCGTTGACGGCATTTGTTGCGTTGCAGTAGACCATGATCTTTTTGTCGAACATGCCGACGCGCACAGCCGTGTCGTATTTCACGCGGAAGGAAGCTTTTCCACCGGGAGGAACAGGATCTTTCGGCCAGCTGTCGGGGAACGTGGTGCAGCCGCATTGTCCCTTGATGCTGGAAATAACCAGCGGCTGATCGCCCGTGTTGGTGAATGTAAATGTGCGGATGGCTTCGTTGCCCTGCACGAGCGTCCCGAAGTCGATGGTTTCGGAATCGAACGTGATCACAGGACCGCCGCCGTCAAAAGAAACGTAAGCCGACGAAGGATGTGCGCCTGCAAACGAAACGACCGCAAGGAAAAGAAATAAAGACAGGATTTTTTTCATTGCGCTTGAAAGTTAGAGATCAGTTTCCCCCGTTGACCGGAGCGCCGCTGTTGCTGTTGTTCTGTCCCGGACCCGGGAACGGCGTATCTGCCGGCGGAGCTTTAACGACCCCGTGAATTTTGAGAACGGCCGGTTGATCTTTCCCCTGGAACGTGATCGTCACGGATTTGTCGAACGGCCCTACACGGTTGGTGTCGTAGCGTACGCGGATCGTAACGGTTTGCCCGGGCTTGATCGGATCTTTCGGGTATTCGGGAACCGTGCAGCCGCATGAGCCATGCGCTTCCTGGATGACGAGCGGCTCTTTGCTGTTGTTCGTCAGCTGGAATTCGCAGTACGGATCCGCCCCCTTGTCGATGGTGCCGTAATCGTACACCATCTTGTCAAAAGAGTAACCCGCATCAGCTACGGTGCCGGATGCAGGTGCAGTTGTTGTAGTCGTTGCCGTCGCCGCCGGTTTTGTAGCCGGTTTGGTGGCGGTTTTTGTCGCGGGGGTCTGCGCATACGCGCAGACCATCCCGAAACAAAGTACAGAGAGTGCAACTATCTTTTTCATTGGTTGCAGAAATTCAGATTAGTTTTTGGGCTTGTCGCCGGCAGGAGCATTCGTGCTGCCTGATTTGCTTCCGGCGGGAGCATTGGTGCCGCTGGATTTGGTAGCCGGAGAAGTGCTGGCAGCAGGCGTAGCCGTTGCCGTTTTTCCGCCACCTGTCTGTGCAGGAGCTGCAGGCGTATTTGCACCGGGAGCAGGCGTTGCAGCCGGAGCTTCAACCGTTCCTTTGAGGTGCAGCTGGATCTGCTTGTCCGTGTCGTAAGTCAGCGTAACGGTTTTGTCCTGCTGTCCGAGCTTGCCGGCAGAGTTGAACGTTACTTTGATCACGCCGCTTCCGTTTGCACGGATCGGTTCTTTCGGCCATTCAGGAACCGTGCATCCGCATGAACCAACTGCGTTGTTGATGATCAGCGGCTCTTTGCCGGTGTTCTTGAACTTGAATTCGTAGGTAACGATGTCACCCTGCTTGATGGTGCCGAAGTTGTATTCAGTAACATCGAAGGTCATGACCGGACCATCTTTATTGTCCTGTCCGCCGGATGTGGTGGGGGCCTGTGCTTTAGCAAGCGTTGCAACGCCTACAAGAAAAATCGGGATAAGAAGCAGTTTTTTCATAGCTGTGATTGGTTTTGACTTTTATTTTTAAGGTGTTTTCCTGGTGAATATGCTGCCAAAATCGTGCCACAGTGCCAATAAACGCCGGGCATTTTTTGTAGTTTTACATTCCCTGAAAATCAAGGGAAACGAAGATAAAGTATAGTATGGAGATACCCAAAACATACGACCCGAAATCGACCGAAGACAAATGGTACGGGTGGTGGATGGAGAAAGGATTTTTTCATTCGGTTCCGGATGAGCGTGAGCCGTATACAGTTGTCATTCCTCCGCCCAACGTGACCGGTGTCCTGCACATGGGGCACATGCTCAATAATACGATCCAGGACGTGCTTGTCCGCCGCGCCCGCATGCAGGGAAAAAACGCCTGCTGGGTGCCGGGAACGGACCACGCGTCCATTGCCACCGAAGCCAAGGTCGTTGCCCTGCTCAGGGAAAAAGGGATCAGCAAGAAGGACCTTTCCCGCGAGAAATTCCTGGAATACGCCTGGGAATGGAAAGAAAAATACGGCGGCATCATCCTCAGCCAGCTGAAAAAGCTCGGCGCCTCGTGCGACTGGGAACGCACGCGCTTCACGATGGAAGAGGAATTGTCGGAATCCGTTATCGACGTTTTCATCGACCTCTACCGGAAAGGCTACGTGTACCGCGGCACGCGCATGGTCAACTGGGATCCTTCGGCGCTGACGGCCGTTTCGGATGAGGAAGTGATCATGAAAGAGTCGACCTCGAAGCTCTTTTACGTTCGTTATAAAATAGAAGGAACCACCGATGAATGGGTGACGATCGCGACCACGCGGCCGGAGACCATCCTCGGTGATACAGCTGTTTGCGTTCATCCCGAAGATGAACGTTACGCGAAGCTCAAAGGAAAGCGGGTTATCGTTCCGCTCGTCAACCGTTCTGTTCCCGTGATCTTCGACGAATACGTAGATAAAACGTTCGGCACCGGCGCGCTGAAAGTCACGCCCGCGCACGACCGGAACGACTATGAGCTCGGGAAAAAGCACAAGCTCGAAAGCATAGACGTGCTCAATCCCGACGGCACGATGAGCAAAGCGGCGCAGCTTTACGTTGGCACGGATCGTTTCGCCTGCCGCAGGCAGATCGTGAAGGATCTCGAAGAAAAGGGACATCTCGTGAAGACCGAAGAGCTGAAAAACAATGTCGGCTATTCGGAGCGCACGAACGCAGTGATCGAGCCGCGCCTTTCCATGCAGTGGTTCGTGGCGATGAAGGAAATTTCAAAACCCGCTCTCGAACACGTGCTGAACGGGGACGTAAAGCTCATTCCTGAAAAATTCATCAACACGTATAAATACTGGATGGAGAACGTCCAGGACTGGTGCATCTCGCGCCAGCTGTGGTGGGGGCAACGCATTCCCGCCTGGTACGATGCCGATGGAAATTTCGTCGTTGCAAAAACCGCTGAAGAAGCCGTTGTGCAATTTGAAACCGTACATGGCAAATCGTATACGGCAAACCAGGTACGCCAGGACGAAGACGTGGTGGACACGTGGTTCTCTTCCTGGCTCTGGCCGATCTCGGTTTTTGATCCTGCCGTTTTCGCGAAAGGAAAAGAATACAAAGGCAACGCCGATCTGCAGTATTATTACCCGACGAACGACCTCGTCACCGCACCGGAAATTTTATTTTTCTGGGTGGCGCGCATGATCATTGCCGGCTGCGAATACAGGGGCGAAAAGCCGTTCACGAACGTTTACCTCACGGGTACGGTGCGCGACAAGCTCGGAAGAAAAATGTCGAAGTCGCTCGGGAATTCACCTGATCCGCTGGAGCTGATCGAAAAATACGGCGCCGACGGCGTGCGCGTGGGCATGCTTTTGTGCTCACCCGCGGGCAACGACATCATGTTCGATGAATCGCTGTGCGAGCAGGGAAGGAATTTCTCGAACAAGATCTGGAATGCGTTCCGCCTCGTGAAAAGCTGGAGCGTGGACGACTCCGTTGCGCAGACCGATGCGGCGAAAGTGGCCGTGGAATGGTTTGACGCCCGTTTCAACCAGCAGCTCGCGGAGATCAACGATCATTACGCAAAATTCCGTTTGTCGGATGCGCTGATGGCAACGTACAAGCTTGTGTGGGATGACTTCTGCGCGTGGTACCTCGAAATGGTGAAGCCGGAGTTCATTAACGGGAAAGCCAGCCCCGTCGACGGGAAAACGTACCTCGCCACGGTCGGGTTTTTCGAGAACATCCTCAAGGTGCTGCACCCGTTCATGCCGTTCATCACGGAAGAGCTGTACCATCACCTGGAAGACCGCGATCTGAAAGACGCGATCATTGTTGCCAGATGGCCGGAAGAACGCGCCTACGACAGCGGCGTTATCCAGCGTTTCAGCGCATTTGCGGAATCCGTCATGGGCGTACGTACGATCCGCAACGAAAAGAACATTTCCCCGAAAGAGCCGCTCGAGCTGTACATCCGCATCCCGGACAACCCGGTGAGCCGCAGGCTGGAAGGCGCGATCAAAAAGCTGTGCAATATTTCCGCCATTCATTACACGGACAAACCCGTGGACAACGCGTCGTCGTTCATCTGCGCGGGAATTGAATTTTATGTTCCGCTGCCGAAGAATTTCGATCTCGCTGCTGAAAAGGAAAAGCTGAAAAAAGAGCTCGATTACAACAAAGGTTTTCTCGTTTCAGTCCAGAAGAAATTGGCCAACGAAAAATTCGTGCAGAACGCAAAGCCGGAGCTGGTGGAGAATGAGCGCAGGAAAGAAGCGGACGCCGTGGCTAAGATCAAAGCGCTGGAAGCGCAGCTGGCGAACCTTTAAACTGAGCATCGCGGATTTTATTTCCGTTTTTGTTTTTCATTCATTAATCCCGGCCCTCGTGAAAAAAAGTCTTTTTCCTGCTTTGCTGTGCCTGTCCGTGTGGCTGCATGCGCAACCTGTTCTGTTCGTTTATAACCGTTGCTACGGCGGAACCGGTAATGAAGACCGTTGCTTCGACGCGATGGAAATGCAACCCGGAACGCTGCTTACCGTAAAGAATTAATTCTTCGCGTGATGAGCGCAGATGGTGCGATCGTGAAAACCATGGCTGTGCCGGGAAACACGCAGGAAATCGATACGTCGGACCTGGCGCCCGGCGTCTGTGAATTCATCGTAACCGATGAGAGCGGGCGGATGTTCCGTTCGACGTGGGTGAAGACCGGATAGGAATTTCCGGCGGAACTATTTCAGAAGACCCGGAAAAGCATGAAGAGGTAAAGATGCATGTGCGGCGTGCACCCGTCGAAAGGCGGCTGAGAATTCCATATCCACGAGTTGTCGGAATTGAACGCGAGCGCGAAGAATAAAAACAGCAGGGAAGGCGCAGAAATGAAAACGACCCATACCACGTAGATCCAGCTGAAGCGGGAGGCGAGCAACTGTTCCAGCTTTTTCCGGAAAAAATACCAGAGCAGGAATGACGCGGCGAACATGATGACGCAGTTCAGCACGAGGTTCCAGCCCACCGTATACATTCCCCCGCTCGTGCCGCAGTATTCATTGCAGTCATACGTGCTGAGGAACGGGAACCCGCCGCCCGGCATGCGCATTCCCTCCCAGTCGTTTTTGCAGGGAATATCCCAGCGCGCGTCGAGCAGGAAATTCTGCATGAGGGCAAGCGGGAGGATGAAGACAAAAAAGACGCGCAGGTTTTTTTTCAGGTGCGGTGCGGAGTTGATGTATGCAAGTTAAGCGATCAGGAAGGTATCCGCAGCAGGAGGTGAAAAATCATCTCTGAAACGGGCAGCTCATGGAGCTTAAAAACCGCCAGGATGAATGGAAATTTTCGGGACGTGAATTCCTTTAAATTTAGCTGCATGAAAAAAATACCCTTTCTCCTCATTGTCATCATCGCTGCATCCTGCGGAGCGGCCGGCATTCACTTCACCGTTCACAACCCGAAAAAAGCGGGAAAGTACCCGAAGAGAACGCAGGCGATCGAGCTGATGGGAAACCAGGAATCGAAATACAGGACGTGCTTCGACGCGACGTATTACAAGCTCGATGTCAGCTTCGGGAAGAACATTGAGACCGATCACAGCATTTCCGGGACCGTTGCGATGAACGCTGTATGCGTTTCGGATTTCGATACGCTGCAGATCGATCTCGCGAAGAACATGAACTGTATTTCCATTCACAAGGCGGATATTTCTTCTTCAGGTGAAACACCGGAAGACGAACTGAAATTCTACCGCAGGGAAGGCGCCATGTTCGTGCTGTTCCCCAAAACCGTTCACAAAGGAGAAACGTTCGGGCTCATCATCAGCTATAACGGAACGCCGCTCGAAGCAAAACGTCCGCCATGGGCCGGCGGGTTCGTCTGGAAGAAAGACGATCTCGGGAACCCGTGGGACGGCGTGGCCTGCGAAACGGAAGGTGCGAGCCTGTGGTGGCCGTGCAAAGACGTGGTGAACGACGAACCCGACAGCGCGGATATGTCATTCACCGTTCCGGATAATCTTGTCGCGGTTTCGAACGGAAGACTGGTCAGCCGCGCGCACGCAGATGAAGCAGCGGGAATGAAAACATTCGACTGGCACGTTTCCTACCCGATCAATCTTTACGACATCACATTTTATATCGGGAAATTCAAATTGCTGCATGATATTTACGTTTCACCCGTCACGCACGATACGCTGCAGCTCAATCATTACGTTCTCGAGCAACATTATGACAAGGCGAAAACGCAGTTCGCGCAGCTGAAGGATTACCTCGCATTTTACGAGCAGACCTACGGTCCGTACCCATGGTACCGCGACGGGTTCAAGCTGGTCGAATCGCCGTATGAAGGAATGGAGCACCAGACCGCGATCGCTTACGGGAACGGGTTCAAGAACGACGAGCAGTGGGGCTTCGACTACATCATCCTGCATGAGACGGCGCACGAGTGGTGGGGAAATTCCGTGACGGCGTATGATCTCGGCGACGGATGGCTGCACGAAGGATTCGCCACGTACACGGAAGCCCTGTGGGTGGAGCATAAATTCGGGCACGATGCCTACGAGCGTTACCTGCTTTTCGACCGTCTTTTCATCGGTAACGAACGCCCGGTTTCACGCCCGTACAACATCCGTTATTTCGATTACCACGACGAGGACATTTACATGAAGGGAACATGGGTGCTGCATTCATTGCGTTATGTGCTCAATGACGATTCGCTTTTTTTCGGTATCCTGCATTCGTTCTACGGAAAATACAAATACAGCAATGCCACGTCGAAGGATTTTGAAGATCTCGTCAATGAAAAAACGGGAAAAGATTACACGTGGTTTTTTCGCCAGTACCTCTACAACCGTTTTACGCCGGAACTGCATTACTGCCTGAAGGACGGCTACCTGTATTACAAATGGGAAAAGACAGCGGATGATTTTGTGATGCCGGCAAAAGTGGAAGTGTACGGTCACATCGGGACGTGGCTGGATGTAAATGCGACGGCTGTTTCCGTGGGAAGGATCCCGTATTCCGGTGAGCGGGCGGGCGTGTTCAACGACCGTAAGTTCCTGTTCAAGCCGGTGGAGGACGTCGCGGTGGCGCGGCTGTATGGCAAGTCAGGCTGAGGTTCAATTCATGAACGAGCGCAGCCAGGTTTCCGCTTCTTCGTCGGTTTTGAAAACCTTGTACGGCTTTTCCGGCTTGTAAAATTTCCCGTAAAATTCCGCGAGCAGGCGAAAGCCGAGGCTGGGAGCCACCATGGCGACGGCGAGAAAAGGCTGCAATGATTCGATGTGGCGCGCATATTCCCGGCCCTCGCGCGTGTACCAGAGCGACCCGTCCGCGCGGAAAAGGAACGGGTACTTTTTTCCCCCGGTGATGCGGAGAAATTCATGGTGCATCTGCATTTTGATCTCTTTGGTGATGTCGGCGCCGTCGAGATAACTGACGCGCACGATCCCTTCGCTCAGCCAGATCTCAACCTGGCCTGCAATCACCGTTTTCGTTTCCTGACCGGGGTGATCCTTTGACACACTTAATTTTTTCGCGGGATGCGGTGAAGATAATAATAATCGCGGTTATTAAAAGTCCGCTGCGAAAAAAATAATAACCGTGGTTACATATACCCGGACAGCTTGTACGCCACGCAGCCGAACCACTCGTGGAAAAGCGTATTCCAGCACGACAGCGTTTCAGCGTCGGGAATGAACGCATAGTCGAATTCGAACTTCAGCGGGCCGCTGTACCGGTCGGCGGAGAAAGGAATGGCGCGAATACCGGCTTTGCTGAAGCAGCCCAGCGCACGGCGCATGTGAAACCCCGAAGTAACAATAAGGTAACGTCCGCCGGGTGCGTATTTGGCGAGCAGCGGTTTGGAGAAAAGCGCGTTCTCGTGCGTGTTCCGCGATTCATTCTCGAAGATCATGCACGAATCGGGAATACCGTAGGTCCGGAGGAATTTGCGTATCCACACGCCTTCTTTTTTGTCGCTGTGCAATACGCTGCCGGAACCGCCGGTGAAAAGAATTTTCGGTGCGACGCCTTCTTTCAGCAACAGCAATCCCTGCATGAGACGGTCGTTCCCGTTGGAGAACTGCACACGGTCGAAATCCGGGTCGTACGTGCTGATGCCGCCGAGAATAATGATCGCGTCGTAGCTTCCCTTCGGCGGCGTCTGTATCGTGTTGATCTCCCACACGTGCATTACGCGGTCGAAAATGAAGCGGTTGGTGAAGAGAAGAATAAGAACCACAGCGGCGATCCGGTAACGTTTTTTCCGGCGGTCGTCTTTTCCCCTGAATGAAAAAAAGAGAAGCAGGAAGATCCACGTCAACGGCATGATCAGGAACGAGAGCAGCTTGCTGAGGAGGAAGAACATGGATGTAAATGTAAGTATTGCTTCTTAGTCCCGGGTGACGGTTTTTCAGCTCAGTTTTCCGGAGGTAGGTAACCGTTTGTTGTTCTGATTTTGAAACCCGGAACAGTTTTTCAACTTTGAATTTTCAGACGTTGAACCAGGGTTGTTTGTTGTTGTGGATTTGGAGCTTGTGACCCTCTCCGACTAATTCTGTACTTAGCTACCTTTGATCCATGCGTTTCCGCTTTGCCCGCGCCGTTTTAACCGACCTCATTTTCATCCCGCTTTTCTGTTTCTGCATTTTCAATCTTCCGCTGGTGGCGTACGGACTGAAAATGGCGAAAGGGGAATTGACGATCGTGTGGAACGCGCGACCGGTGAAGGACGTCCTCGCCGATCCTGCAGTGCCGGATTCCGTGAAGGCGAAGCTGAAGCTCATAGAAGAAATACGGCAGTTCGCCATCGACAGCATCGGGCTTTCACCAAGCAAAAATTACACGACGTTTTTCAACCAGCAGGGGAAGCGCCTCATCTACGTCGTGACGGCGTGCAGACCCTTCGCCATGCAACCGCATCTCTGGCATTTTCCGGTGCTCGGTGATGTGCCGTACAAAGGTTTTTTTGAAAAGGAAAAAGCGATGGACGAGGAGAACCGGCTGAAAAAAGAGGGCTGGGATACGGACATCGGCGGCGCATCGGGATGGTCTACGCTCGGCTGGTTCAAAGATCCTGTTCTTTCGCAGATGCTCGCGTACAGGGAAGGCGATCTTGCCGAACTGATCATCCACGAACTCACGCACGGAACCATTTTCGTGAAAGACAGCGTGGAGTACAACGAGAACCTCGCCAGCTTCATCGGCTACAAAGGCGCGTTATGGTTTCTCGAAAGCAAATACGGAAAAGACTCGAAGCAATACACCGATTACGTCAACGGGAGAAAAGACGATGAAACACTGGAGAAATTCATGCTCGCATGTGCGCATTCACTCGACAGCCTGTACAAAAGCATGCCCGCCGGGATGGATTCGCTGCAGAAAGTTTCACTGAAGAAAAACGCGTTCCGGAAATTCGCGGAAAATTCCAGGCAGCTCCCGTTCGCTGCAGATACGTTGTTCCCGAAACGATTTGCAAAGCGCATAGAGAAATCGGGGAACACGTTCTTCATGCAATACGTCCGTTACGGCGCGAAACAGGTGAATTTCGAAAATGAATTTGCACGTTTTGCGAACCTTCGCGCGTACATGAAGTGGCTGAAGAAGAAGTACGGGAAAGAATAAGCTGCGATCTTATTCCGAAACCATCTTTCCGCGGGCCGTTGTTTCTCCGTCCGGGCTGGTAATGGAATAAAAATAAACTCCCGGAGCAAGATCCGCGGTGCGTATGAAGTTCTTCCCGTTTTTCAGCCATGAAACAAGAACAGTTCTTCCCGCAGCATCACAAAGGGAGAGCTGCTGACCGGGAGGAAAGTCCGCCGGAATGTCAACGGTGAATGATCCGCAGGATGGATTGGGTGAAATGCCGATGTTCCCGGTTTCATTCTTGTCATCGATCCCCGCGGTGCTGCACAATACCGTTGCTGAAAGAGCGGGAGAGGCAACCGTTACGGTTACCGGGAATGAAACACCGCCGCTGGCGGACGCAAATCCCGCATCGGAAGGTGTGACTGTTTGTGAATTGGTTCCGCCACCGCCCAGAGGAGCGTAAGTGTTGCATCCTGCATTTCCCGCTGCATCCGTTTTTATCAGCGCTACCGCAGAATCCGGCTGCGCGGTGAAAACGCCCGTGAGAATAAATCCTCCGTCGGAAGTATGCGTGGCGGAATAACCTTTTCCCCCGATCGAATACGAAGCGGTCGAATAGTAATTTGCCCAGCTTGCTCCTCCGCCGGATGAAACGCGGATCATGCTGAGGAGTCCGCCCGACATGGAGGCCCCGATGATGTATCCTCCGCCGGGAGAGGTCTCTTCCACGGAACCCAGCCTGCTCGGACCGGAATTCAGCATGTAGTAATTGCACCAGCTGATGTTGTTGCCCGAAGTGTCGGTGCACATGAGGAAAGGTTGTGCGGCGCCGATAAAATCAAGACCGAGACGACCGCCGATCACGTAATTCCCGGCTGCATTTTGTATGACGCAATTCCCGGACTCGCTCAGGGTGGTGGCGTTGTACGAATAAGAATAATATTTCGACCATTCGGTATTTCCGTTCAGATCGATCTTCAGCAGCAGGACGCGGTAACCGGCCGGGAAGCTGCTCGTGGTTCCGCTAACGAGAATGTCTGAAGAAGAAGTGATGCACAGCGAATAGCCGATGTCGTCCCCGGCAGCCCCGAACGATTTCATCCACGTGGTGTTGCCGTTCTTGTCGGTGCGTACGACAAAAACATCTTTTCCTCCCTGTCCGAAGCTCGACGTGAATCCCGCAGCGACGAAACCGCTGTCAGGCGCCTGGGCCACTGAAAAAAAACCGTCCGCATTCATTCCTCCGAAATCATCCGACCAGAGAATATTTCCGTTCGCATCCGTCGCGGCGAGGAAAGCATTATCGGCATCCGCTCCGGCGGAAGAGAAGCTCCCGGTAGTTCCCGCAAGCACATAACCACCGGAAAAAGTTTTTTTCACGTCATAGCCGTAATCGCTGCCGGTGCCACCGTATGTTTTTATCCATTGCTGCGTTCCGTTAAGGTCGGCCGACATCAGCATGAGATCTTCATCCCCGGAAGC
>DASTSF010000151.1:0-3525 GCA_035760825.1 Bacteroidia bacterium | reverse complement strand
CGACAAGAAAATAGCCCGGCGGAAATTTTTCTGCTGCTTCCAGGAGCGTTTCAAGATGCGCTGTCTTATCCGGATCGACAAGCACAGCCAGCTGCTTCCGGCCTGAAGCGGTTTCCCTGGCGAGCTTTTCCCGGATATTTTTCATGCGGCTGGTTCTGTTAAAGCTATGCGGTAATCATTGAACGTTTCGTACCGAACGCGCAGGTTGATGCTTTTTCCACCGCGGTAAATCTGCACAGGTACAATTCCCATTTCTGCGTCGTCCGGCTTTCCGACAAAAATATCCGAACGAAACGATATTTCTTTTACGCCTTCACGCTTGTAGGCCGCTTCCTTCGCGGCCCAGTAAGTGATCAGTGCGCCGGCCGGCAGCTGTGCGGCTTCGGTGAACTCTCTTTCGCTGAGGAACCTCTTTGCGATACGCTCCGCTTTCCCCGATACCCGCTCGATATCCGCTCCGCAAAGTTCATCGGAAACGTAAACCAGGACGTAAATCCCGGAATGCGAAATGGAAATGTTGGTCTGCGGATCATCCGTGAACGGTTTTCCGTTGGTGTCGTACACTATTTTTTTTCCGGGCCTCAGCGCTTCAAGCAATGCTCTTACTGCAATCCATTGCCGCTTACGCTCCTCGCGTATGAATTCTTCCGGAATCTTCTCCGTTCCGCCGCTTTTCCCCTGCAGGTCTTCCAGCGTTTCCGTCACCTCCCAGATTCCTGCGAATGAATTCTTCCCGGCTTCGATCCTTTTTACCAATGGCATAATTGTCTCGCAATATCGAAAACTTTTACCCGCGCTGCGCAACTCTTTACCTCTGCTTTACCGCCTTTTTCCTAAATTTGCAGTCCAAAATAACCAGCAATGAGCAAAGCCATAACAGAAATGCGACTTCCGTACAAGGTAAAAGATATTTCCCTCGCAGAATGGGGACGAAAAGAAATCAAGCTGGCTGAGGCTGAAATGCCCGGCCTTATGGCGCTCCGCGCAGAATACGGCGCGTCAAAACCGCTCAAAGGCGCCCGCATCGCCGGCTGCCTGCACATGACCATCCAGACGGCCGTTCTTATCGAAACGCTCGTTGAGCTGGGCGCCGAGGTTACCTGGTCGTCCTGCAATATTTTCTCCACGCAGGATCACGCAGCGGCAGCAATTGCCGCGGCTGGTATTCCCGTCTACGCATGGAAAGGAATGAATGCCGAAGAATTCGACTGGTGCATCGAGCAGACGCTTTTCTTCGGTGAGGAACGCAAGCCGCTCAACATGATCCTCGATGACGGCGGCGACCTTACCAATATGGTGTTCGATAAATACCCGGAGCTTGCCGCTGGTATAAAAGGTCTTTCCGAAGAAACAACCACCGGCGTTCACCGTCTTTACGAACGCATGAACAAGGGAACGCTTATGGTTCCCGCCATCAATGTGAATGATTCGGTTACGAAATCGAAATTCGACAACAAATACGGTTGCCGCGAATCCCTCGTCGATGCGATCCGCCGCGCTACAGATCTCATGCTCGCCGGAAAAGTCGCGGTTGTCGCCGGCTATGGCGATGTCGGAAAAGGATCCGCGCAGTCGCTCAGCTCACAGGGCGTCCGCGTGATCGTTACCGAGATCGATCCGATCTGCGCACTGCAGGCGGCCATGGACGGTTACGAAGTGAAGAAAATGGATGATGCGGTAAAGCGTGCGGACATTGTGGTCACCGCAACCGGGAACAAGGACATCGTGGTTGAACGCCACTTCCGCGCGATGAAGCACAATGCCATCGTTTGTAATATCGGCCACTTCGACACCGAGATCGACATGGCATGGCTGAATAAGAATTACGGGAAAACGAAAGATGTTATCAAACCGCAGGTGGACAAATACACGATCGAAGGCAAAGACATCATCGTTCTCGCCGAAGGTCGCCTCGTGAATCTCGGTTGCGCAACGGGCCATCCTTCTTTCGTTATGTCGAATTCATTTACCAACCAGACGCTCGCGCAGATCGAACTCTGGAATCATTCCGACAAATACGAGAAGAAAGTATACACGCTTCCGAAGCACCTCGATGAAAAAGTAGCGCGCCTCCACCTGGCCAAGATCGGCGTTGAACTGGATACGCTTTCCAAAGACCAGGCCGACTATATCGGCGTGAAAGTGGAAGGCCCCTTCAAGCCTGAACATTATCGCTATTGATAAACCGGGAAGGATTTCCGTTGAAAAGGCCCTGCATTGGGCCTTTTTTAATTGGTTACGTGAAGCGTTGTTCCATCAAAAATCGAACGGTACAGCTTGAGCGGGATAACTGCAGGTCCGCCGATGGGAGTGCCGTCGCTCATCAGGAACTGCGAAGTGCAGCTGGCATCCTTCAGCAGGATATTGTTGGTTGTATCAACGGAAACCACGGATGAGGACTCGTCCGGCTTGTACGGACAGGTCCGGTCATAAGCCACAAATTCATTCTGCGATTTCCGGTACACCACGATGCCACGGTTCCCGCCGTCGAAATATTTCCATCCGCCCACCGTGGTCAGCCGTATGTTTCCCGGATCGTTCACATAAATCGTGAGATTGACGTAAACGTTCGGAATGTACTGGTGCTCTTTTTTACACCCTGCACAGCAAAGCAGGAAAACCAACAGGAAAACGAACCGGCGCATGGACAAATTTAAGGAAGGTTGCTTCACAATCGGAACAGTTTTTGTGCGTTTGGGAATTAAGTAGATTTGTACAATGACGCGCTTTAGATGGAGACGGTTTTTCTTCGTGACGGTTGCCGCCCTGCTGCTGCCCGTTTTTGTTTATTCCCAGACCGACGGCGGTGGTGGCGGAAACAGCAATGCGGGTTCGGGCGCCGGAAACAATGACGCCACGAAAACGCCCGACAGCAGGGCCCAGCGGAAAAAAGCGAAAAAGGACTGGAAGAAACAGCGCAAGCAGCAGATCGACGACCAGAAGGCGATCAACCAATACAACAAGACGTACAACACGAAGAAAACCAGGAAGCGGATGAAGAAGGACAAGAAAAAGGCGCAGCAGAACAACGAGCATAAGCGCGATTTCTTCATCAAACGCTGGTTTCACCGCAAAAGGTACTGACCACTTATCCTGCAGGAGCCGCCATCTGCCTTTTCCGGGCAGCCGGTCGAAAGAATACACGAATGGATTTTTGCAGGTATTAACAGAATCTCTAAATTTGATTCAATCGTTCTTTCCGCTTCGGCGACCTCTTTACTGTAATTCCCCAGAACTTCCGTAAAAAGACACACGGAGTTCACGCAGGAAAATTCACCAATATTTCCTGCGCCGCCTGCAACATCCCTCGGCAGGAGGTTTTTTATTGATTTCAACGGTTATTTAGCGTGTTTTTCGTCGTGTTTTCCATGGCAGATTTTGTGCTTTTGACATGTAAATTTTTGTTAAAAGTAAATTTGCCCTTCACAAAAAAAACTCTCTATATTTACCGACTTCAAATCGCACGACCTATACACAACAACACGAAACAGAATCATTATGCTGCGAAAACTTTACGTTGTTCTT
>DASTSF010000150.1:0-3212 GCA_035760825.1 Bacteroidia bacterium | reverse complement strand
TACCCGAAAGGAAGACTTGGCGTCATCTGGATCGATGCCCACGCCGATATCCATTCACCCTGGACGACGCCTTCCGGTAACCTTCACGGCATGCCGATAGCGGCTTCACTTGCCGAAGACAACATCGCGAATAAGATGAACAAACCCGACCGGGAAACGATAGAACTGTGGAAAAAGCTGAAAGAGGTGGGCGGCATCAGCCCCAAGATCCAGTACAAAGACCTTGTCTACATCGGTGTCCGTGATGTGGAACCGGAAGAAACATCTCTCCTGAAGAAGCATAATGTCAAGATGTTCACCACTTCCGAGGTGAAAAGGAACGGCGTCGAGCGCATTGCCCGCGACACGCTGAGCCACCTGAGCCATTGTTCCCACATCTACATTTCATTCGACGTGGACAGCATGGATTCGTCCATCAGCAAGGGAACCGGCACACCTGTGCGCAATGGCATTACGGAGAAAGAAGCCGGATCGCTGCTGGTGCGCCTGATCCAGAACGAAAAGGTTTGCTGCTTCGAAGTGTGTGAAGTGAATCCCACCCTCGATAAGGAAAACCTGATGGCCGAGAATACATTTGAAATACTGACCAAAGTGGTCGCCCAACTCACGAACTGATTTATGCAATCCCTCGAATCCCTTCTTTCCTCCAGCGTATCGAAAGCCGTTGAATCACTATTCGGTATCCGGGCGGAAGCTTCTTCCGTTACGTTCCAGCGCACGAACCCGCAGTTCGAAGGCGACATCACGCTGGTCGTTTTTCCTTATGTCAAAGCGTCGCGCAAAGGACCCGAACAGACCGCGCAGGTGATCGGCGAATACCTCAAAGCGAACGTTCCCGAAGTGGAAAGCTTCAACGTGGTGAAAGGCTTTCTCAACCTCGTGATCGGGCAAAGCTTCTGGGCGGATGTTTTCGCCTCGATGAACGCCGATGAAAATTTCGGGAAGAAAAAAGCGGGCGAAAAAGCGCCGCTCGTGGTGGTGGAATACAGTTCGCCCAATACGAACAAGCCGCTTCACCTCGGGCACATCCGCAACAACCTGCTCGGGCTTTCGGTTTCCGAGATACTGAAAGCGAACGGCAATGAAGTGAAGATGGTGAACCTCGTCAACGACCGCGGTATTCACATCTGCAAAAGCATGCTGGCGTGGCTGAAGTTCGGTAACGGGGAAACGCCGGAATCATCCGGCATGAAGGGCGATCACCTCGTCGGAAAATATTATGTGGAGTTTGATAAGCACAATAAAGCAGAGATCGAAAAAAAAGTGGAGCAGGGGCACGAGCGGGAAGAAGCGGCGAAGCATACGCACCTGATGTTCGAAGCCCAGGAAATGCTGCGCAAATGGGAAGCAGGCGATGAAGAAACGATCGCGCTCTGGAAAAAAATGAACGGCTGGGTGTACGACGGTTTTGCGCAGACGTACAAAATGCTCGGCGTGCATTTCGATAAAACGTATTACGAATCGGATACCTACAAATTGGGAAAGGAGATCATCGACGAAGGCCTGAAGAAAAATGTGCTGCAGAAAGAGAACGGGGCGGTGATCATCGATAATACGCCGGAGGGACTCGATAAAAAAGTGCTGCTGCGCAGCGACGGAACATCCGTGTACATGACGCAGGACCTCGGCACGGCGCTCGAGCGTCACAAGGAATTTCATTTCGACCGGCACATTTACGTCGTCGGCAACGAGCAGGATTACCATTTCAAGGTGCTGAAGATCTCGCTGAAAAAGCTCGGTTACGATTGGGCGGACGGCCTCTATCATCTGTCGTACGGCATGGTGGAATTGCCCGAAGGAAAAATGAAATCGCGGGAAGGAACGGTGGTGGATGCGGACGACCTCATCGGCGAAATGGAAAAAAGCGCGCGCGAGCTGGCGGAAGAGAAAGGACTGATCGAAGGAATGGAGAACGATGAAAAGGAAAAGCTTTCGCACGTGGTGGGCATGGCCGCGCTGAAATATTTCATTCTCAAAGTCGACCCGAAAAAGAAAATGCTCTTCAACCCGAAGGAAAGCATCGAGCTTACGGGCAACACGGGTCCGTTCATCCAGTACACGTACGCGCGTATCCGCAGCATGTGGCGGAAGTCCGGCATGGAAAAAAATCCTGCGCCGGTCATTTCTTTCCCGCTGCATGAAAAAGAAAAAGAGCTGATCAAAATTCTTTACGCGTTTCCCGCAGCCGTGAATGAGGCGGCAGCAGGACTGAGCCCGGCCGTGATCGCGAACTATTCCTACGACCTCGCGAAAGTCTTCAACCAGTTCTATGATGTATGTCCCGTGCTGAAGGAAGAGAACGGGACCGTGCGTGATTTCCGCATTGCGCTTGCGCTGAATGTGGCGAAGGTGGTGAAGACTGCGCTTGGACTTCTCGGCATCGAGGTGCCGGAACGCATGTAGAATTTACGGTTTATCTTAGCGTCAATGGAGCTGGAACCCGGAACGATCATCGAGCACGACCACTACGGCAAAGGAAAAGTGCTGGAAAACCACGAGCTTTTCGTAAAAGTGGATTTCGGGAAGCGCGGCGTCATGGACGTCACGAAGCGCAACAGCGACCTGATTACCGTCGTTTCGCTTCCGGGCGAAGAACCTCAATACGATTTTACCATGGAAGAACTTGAAAAAACATTGCGCCGCATCCTCGACGAATACATCGCCGCATCACCCGACGTGGAAATGGGCGGAAAATGGGAAGGCGGAACGATGATCCTCAAACCCTCCGATGATTCGCTGAAGCCGAAGGAAATTCCGCTGGAGACATTCTTCCACAAGATCGTCATGCTGCGCGACCGTCTCCGCGTGATGGAGCAGAAGATCAACGCGCATCCGAAGCTCACCGATGAGGAAAAAGTGGAGATGCAGCAGTACATCACAAAAATTTATGGCAGCCTGACGACATTCAACGTGATGTTCCGGCACAAAGAAGATTATTTTGAAGGCGAATCTTCAAAATGATCCTTCCATGAACCAAGAGCTGGTACGGAAATACCGTTCGGGAAAACTGCCCGCCGGGATCTGGCTGTATTCCTGCCTGGCAGGCGCAGTCGTCGCAGGTGTGGAAAGCGTTGTTCTCTGGGATAATTCTTTCAACGGTGCCTGGGCCGGGATGTTTCTTCGCGTTTTCATCGGCAACCTGCTTTATACGCTCCCTGTGTTTTTTGCGCAGGCGCATTTTGTCGCCATAGCCTTACAGAAGAAGAAGGGAA
>DASTSF010000149.1:0-3338 GCA_035760825.1 Bacteroidia bacterium | reverse complement strand
TTCCTTACACAATACAGGAAGCCACGCCCGGCGACTGGCATTACCCCCTCGTTGATGTGAACGGAACGAATTACAGCTACTACCTCGATGCAGACGGCACGCGTTCCACGGTCACTATTTCGCATCCGTCCGCGGGCGTTTATTCTCCGGATGTGGTAAACACCGCGCTGGTTTACTGGAACACGACAACCAATACGTACTATACCTATCCTGAAAATCTTGCGCACATCGAGGACTTCGTCGCCGCATGGAAACCTTCCTGGGCGCAGTCGCTGGTACAATACCATCCCGAATACTGCTATTACCAGACATGTCATGAATACAGCCGGAAGCAGATCACTTCCGATAACATGACCAGCGACCAGTTCGATAATCTCCTGCGCGGAACGAACACGTTCGCCGACGCCGTCTCCGCCGGCTTTATCAAATCTTCGTATGCGTCATTCCCCGATCCGAACGATCGCCTGGAAGACTGGTTCACGCTATCGACGAGCCACCCGTATGATCCGTTCGTCACCAACACGTCCACGTTCGGGAATTACAGCACCGTTCTTCAGCACACCTTCGATGATTATATTTCATACGACACCAGCACATACTCCATGCTCGAAGCGGCATCCATGAGCGTGCGCTGCGGACTGAATTACGGCGTGCTCCCCGGCAACAGCTGCATGCAGTTCGGAAGTGATTACGTGACCGGCGGACCTACTTCCGTGAATGACAGCATCCGCGACCTGGAATGGAACACGTTCAAGTCGCTGTACCTCTCCGCCAAGCTCCGCATCCAGAATGACCGCTCGGATTCGCTTGCGCTTCATGACTGCAACACGCTGAACGATTGCATAGGCGAAGGAGATGATTTCAACCCTATCAACGCGGGTATGCTGAATTTTTCCTGGATGAGCTGGTCCGGCTCGGAATATTACAACAACGGTGAACCCTGCAGCGTTTACAATTTTATGCTCTATGCCGGGAAGCAGAAGCGTTTCCCGGATGCGGAAAATTACCAGAACATTTCACCTTCCGACGCCGCTTACCAGCAATACCTGCAAACGGGCCAGTGCCCGGAAGCACGCGCCCTGCAGGATCTTACGGGCGCGATCTTCGCCTCCGACAGCATGACCGAAGACAGCGTGCGGCTGATGAGCTTCATGCAGTACAATGGTTTTTACATGGCGAAGCACGATTACGCCCCGCAATATCCCATTTCAACAGAAGCGTATTGGTGGAACGGATCGGTGGACGGAGATACGCTGAATGTCGTATGGACGAATCCCAATGCATCCGGCGATACGGTTTGCTCGATGCTTTTCGATAAACATCTCACGTCGATCACGAACTGGACCGACATCGTCGGGTTCAAAGACCTGCAGGCTTCCGCGTTCGACGGAACGAATTATTCCTTCACCGCTCTTGCGCTGTTGCCTCCCGTGGTTACCGGTGATCCGTATTCCTACCAGGAAATTTCCGGCTCCACTTCCTGCGTGGATATTCTCAACTGCAAATTCCCCGTGAGCTGTCCGCCTTCCGGTTTTGCGAAAGACATCCAGCTGCTCATGACGGCGCTCGCAGCGAACGGAGATCTCTCCGATTCCGCGCTGAATCTCGAGACAAGCACGTATCTCCCCTTTGTCACTCCGCGTATACGCAGCCAGGTAGGAAGTCCGTCGGATTCACTGACGTGGACGCTCGACACGGCGAACGATATTTTCATTCTCCGCAGGATAAACGCCACCAGCAACTGGGTCGAGCTGAAGGTCATCAACGCAACACCTTCCGGTGTGAGCTACGATTCCATCGAATCGTTCGCAAACATCATGGGCGAGGACCATAATTCGTTCGAAATGGACGGTATCGATTCCACCGGTGCCACGATCGTTCACCTTGAGCTGGTCGCCGACTGGCTGACATCGGCCGATACGGAAGCGATCAGCATGGGAACGTGCGGTCATCCCACGCCTGTCGCCTGCGACGAACGCGAACATCACGTGCGTACCGATCTTGAAACGCTGCTTGCCTCCGTCCTGCTGCAAAAACCATTTACGGACGACACCGATCTTTTCCGCACAACGGCAATGACCGCGCTGCTGCGTTCCTACCTGCCTCCGTCGGATTCAGCTACGGACGCCGTTTACGTGCAGGATACGGTAAGCGGAATTCATTACGACACACTTACCTATTCAATTCCCGGCTGTCACCTGCAGCTTGCGCACAGCGATACGCTGAATCCTGCCATGCCGCTCGACAGCCTGATCGATCTTTACGGGCTGACCGGTTACGGAACACCGGATGCGCAGGGCAACTATTATGATTTTACACTGACTGCCGTTTACAAGATCGGAAGCGATACCATAAGCGATACGCTTTTCGGTTCTTCCTGCTGGCCATTGAAGAATTGTACCGCGTGCCCGACTCCGCCGGAAGAAGAGGAAGAAGAATCCCTGAGCCTTTTTTCACCTTCGGGCGGAAGTCCGACGCCTGACGGAGGAGGACTGAGTTGCGAAGGATGGTATGCGGTCTACATCCAGACACTGAAAGATTATAATGATTCGGATTACGCCGCATGGTCGGGCGTTTACCTCGACACCGCGTTGTATTATGATTTTCCGTCCTTCGCCCGCGCGGAATTGTGCGGGTGCGTCGAATCGTACATCGATTACCTGCAGGCGTACCTGGCCGATACAGCGGATACGACGCTGGCCATTCCCGTTGACATCGATCACTACACCGGCTGCCGGCAGAACGTGCTTGCACTCGACGATCCGTGCAAGGATGCGTACGCGGATTACATCACCGCCGTTTATAAATACAATACGTTCGTCTATGAAAATCCCGGTCTCGGTTTCGATTCGCTTGCGCTGGAATATTCCTACACGCGTTTCACTTCGGACAGCCTCTGCTATTGCGTGGGCGAATTCGTTTCGCTGGTGAATGAGATAACGGACGGCAGGTACAACGACAATCCCGATACGGCGCAGAGCATGCTGCATTTTGCCAATTACTGCGAAGCCTACCTTGCGGTGCCGTGCACCAATACTGCGGTGCTCGACACGTTTGTTTCACCGCCCGCTTCGTACAGCAATCCCTGCGTGGAATATAAGATCAATACCGCCCTGGCGAACGCGCAGCTCGCTTACGACGACTACATCGACAGCCTTACGAATGCAATTGCCAATGAATACCGGTCGCATTGCATGCAGGCCGTGGAGAATTTCACGGACACCTACACGGAAAAAGAATATCATTTCACCTTGTATTACTATGACCAGGCGGGCAACCTCGTGAAAACCGTTCCGCCGGAAGGAGTGGAACCGCTCGACATCGATTCTTCCGGTGAT
>DASTSF010000148.1:0-3935 GCA_035760825.1 Bacteroidia bacterium | reverse complement strand
TGGGCTTTTTTAACAGGAGCGGCTTCTCCTGCAGAACCCAATGTTTACGGGCCTTTCGGGCTGTTTCTTAGAGCAGTATTAGTTATCAATAATGCCGTGTGGGATAAAAAAATTTGCTTCCCTCGGTATAATGGTTATTTTAGCGCAACTTTTTTCAACCCCTGCTATTCTTTTAATTATCAAAGGTTTGAGAAAACTCCAACATATCCTTTTTTCTGTCGTCGTTTTTTGCGGTGCGGTACACATGCTGCACGCAGGTACGGGAGATCCTCCCCGCATGCGTGGCCTGCTCGTGACACCGGCTGATACTGCGGGCACCACGGATAATCCATCCGATACATCTCAGTTCGTTTCATCAGTTGTTGATGAAGATCCCAGGGACACGGCCACAGACGACGGAGACCCGACAAAAAAGCAGCCCTCGACATCGGCCGCTGTTGCTGACAGCAGCGACAACAGCGACGGGATGGAAGATATGATCGGCGGTGATTTTTACGACGACTTCGATACGACGATCGTTCACGCTGATAAATTCGACGCGCTTTCATTCGACGATACGATTTACATTCCCCTCAACGATCCTGCCCATAATCCTTACTGTCATCCGTTCAACGGGCGCCCGACGTCTTCATTCGGGTTCCGTTCTTACCGTTATCATTTCGGCGTTGATATCGATCTCGAAACCGGCGACTCGGTAAAGTGTGCGTTCGATGGAAAAGTGAGGATCGCGCAGCACAGTAAAAGCTACGGCTATGTCGTGGTGGTTCGTCACAACAACGGTCTTGAAACCTATTACGCGCACCTTTCAAAATTGCTCGTACATCCCGGCGAGGATGTGAATGCCGGCACGATCCTCGGTCTCGGCGGAAATACCGGTCATTCCCACGGCAGCCATCTTCATTTTGAAGTGCGTTTCGGAGGTCAGCCCATCAATCCGAATTACCTCATCGATTTTGATAAAAAGCAGCTGCGTACGGATACGTATTGTCTCTGCAAATCGGACTTCAAATACCTGACGGAAACATACAGGGTCCGCCATTATTCCAGGAAGAAAAAGAAAACCTGGTACACGTATTATTGCCCGGGTGGAGCGCGATATTCTACACCGCAGGCCAAAGCGGTTATGGCGAAGGTGCCGCCGCCGGTGATGCCCGGAACTACGCCCAAACCATTTATTGCACCTGTCGTTTCCGATTCGGTTGCTTCAACGACCACAAAAGCGGATAATTCAGTTTCAAAACCGGCCCATACCACGACGGCTTCTTCTCCCCCGGCGAAGAAAACGACAACAGCCAAACCCGCTGCAAAAAAGACTTCGCCACCGCCGAAAAATTCCGCTACTGCTTCTTCCGGGAAGGTCTTTTACACGGTGAAGAAAGGTGATACGCTTTCCGGCATTGCGGTCCGCTACGGCACATCTGTTCAGAAGATATGTGATCTCAACGGTATCAAATCTTCCACTGTCCTGCAGATCGGCCGCAAACTCCGTGTGAAATAATCCGGGAATTCAGCCGGGTTTCGTTTCCCCTTTCAGTTCAGTCCTTCCTCTTTCCAGAAAAACTCGCAGCGGCCGAGGTGATAGTAACCGAACTTATCATCCCGTTCCACCCGTAATTCAAGCGCGCTGATGAATTCGATTTTGTCGTAATGACAGGGAAGTATCCAGTTGCCTTTTTTGTCCATCAGTCCCCAGCCGCTTTCGTTTTTCACTTTCAGGTAGCCGTTCGCGCAATCCGTGGCGTCGGAAAACTGGAGCGCGATCACTTCCTTGCCGTTCGGATCGATGTAGCCCGTCATCCCGTCTTTCCGCACACGCGCAAGTCCCTCGCTGAAGCTCCACGCATAATCATACTTGTAAGGAATAACCAGCCTCACTTTTTCGTCAATGAATCCCCATTTGTCTTTTTTCTTCACGGCCGCAAGTCCTCCTGAAAAAACCTGTATGTCGTCGAACTCCCGCGGAACAACCACTTTCCCGTTCGTGTCGATGAGACCGCATTTGTCATCCAGCAGCACTTTCGCTTTCCCGCCCGTGAACGGGCTTTCCCCGAGCAGCGTGCGGTCATAATCGAACTGCATGGGCACGGCAAACGACCCGTTGCGGCGAATGTAACCGCACTTATCATCTTTCACGATCAGCGCGAACCCTTCGCTGAAATCGGCAATGAAATCATAGTCGCACGGCACAAGCACCCTGCCGTTGAAATCGATCAGGCCGTATTTTCCGTCTTTTTCCACGCGCGCGCACCCGTACGTGAACGGTTCCGCCCATTCGTATTGAGGACGGATCACGGTTTTGCCTGAGCGGTCAACGAAACCGTATTTCGAACTGTCGGAAATGTAAGCGAGCCCGCCGGAAAAATCTCCGGCTTTTTCAAAGATGCACGGAACGACTTCATTGCCGGTGGGATCGATGTAGCCGTATTTCCCGTCACGCGAAACAACGGCGCGCGCTTCGTGGAATTCGCCGATCTCATCGTAAACAGCCGGCGTTACAAGATGTCCTGCGTGATCCGTTAGGCCGGTCTTCCCGTTCTGCTCGACCTGCGCAAAACCATTCGCGAAATCTTCCGATTCGTCATAGTTGAACGGGATGACGGTCTTTCCGTTCTTGCCGATGTAACCCGATTTCCCGTCGCGCCCGGCTGCTGCAATTCCCTGCGAGAAAGGACCGACCCAATCGTATACGCACGGGATCATGATCTTTCCCGTACTGTCGGCGAAGCCCCATTTGTCTTTTTCGCGCACAGGATAAAAAGCCGTCATGGAAAGGCGCAGGTCTTCGCTGATCGTTTCTTTGAAAGGGAAATCCGGGTAATCCACCCAGAACTGTGCAATGGTGGTCGGTTTTCCGTCGGTGGTGTACAACGCATAAATATTCCGCCAGGCTTCGGGAACATTGCGGTTGGACGGATATTTCCGGATAAAATCACGGTATTCGGGAATGGAATGATGCGGAACAGAAAGTGCGTAGAGCTGGTCTTCTGCCTGTGAAATGAACGGACTTTGCGGATACGTCGCAATGAAATTCTGGTAAGAGGAAATGCTGCTGTCGGCGGTAAGCGTTTCGAAAAGCAGGCGTTCGTATCCGGCGAGCGCGGCCGGTCGCTGGACAGCATCCGGGTAGGTTTCTGCAAAATCCTTATACGCCTGGTAAGTGTTTGCCGCCTGCGCCAGCGTCCACGCAAGATCATGCAGCTTTTCCGTCGCCTCCTGCGCCAGGACGGAACCGCAGTATTCGTCCAGGTAAATGTTCCATCCATCCACGGTTGACGTTTTTTCTGCTGCACGGAACCCAAGCGTGTCGATCGATTTTTTCAGCGAAACAATAACGCTGTCGCTGATGCCGAGCTTAAACAGGCGAAGCTTTTCGCGTGCGGATGTTTTGGGGAAATTCCACTGCGCGCACAGGATGTTCGCGTGCGCGAGCGGAAGGTTATGAAAAGGATTGTCGTTCCGTGAATAAATGATCGCGAGTCCGTAGCCAGCGCCGGCCGGGTGATGCGATGAGCAGGAAATGAAGAGCGCTCTCGCTTTGAAATAATCGTAAACCTGCAGGGCCCGGAATCCTTTTTCAAGCCTTCCCGCAGTCAGGGAAACCGAGAAAGCGACCAGGAAAAAAAACGTTGCGCCGGGACGGGAAAACATCTGCCAAATTTACAATAAAGCCTGCGGGTACAGGAATAACGCATTCCGGCGCTTTTTTGTTCACCGTCAAAACTTCCTGCGCTTAGTTTCTCCCTAAATTTGCGCATGCATTTTTCGCCGGGACAGATCTCGTTCGCCATTTTCTTTATCGCTGTTTTCGCCATCAGCCTGGTGTGGGCTTACCGGCGCGACAAACCCACGGACCGCAAATATTACGTGGGTGTCTGGAAGGTGCTTATTTCGCTTGCGATCGCGATAGCCACCGTTTCATTCATCCTCAAGAACCT
>DASTSF010000147.1:0-10956 GCA_035760825.1 Bacteroidia bacterium | reverse complement strand
ATATTTAGCCATTTTTACAATGTACCGCAAGGCGAAATGATCTTCCGTAAACTGCGACACATACATGCGTGAATTTCGGTGGTCTTTTGGCTGGAATGCCCCGCAACTCCTGAATATGGCGCTAACCGGGAAACTCCGGCGCAAACTTGTCTGTGGTCCGGGCATTTCCATGGTTGAACGCTAATACCCGTCCATTGGGGAACGCCAATGCCATGAGTTTTTATTTTCTTGGTGTAACAGGCAGCGCCCTCGCCCTCCGGGCCTGCTACAACGCCTGCGTGACGAGGTACTATGCAAGAATCCGGGAATAACCGGTGTAACTTTGGCCCGTTCCCCCGTTATAACAGCACCAAAGTACGATCATGAAAAACATTCTCTTCGCAGCGGTCATCGCTGTATTGCCTGCATGCCTTGCTGCGCAGGACACTCCCGTATTAACCGATACTGATCTCGGCAAAACGCCCGGCTGGGCGAAAATCGAACTCGATTCTTCTTTTCAGAAAACAACAAACGGTGGCGTTTACGAGTTCTACGACCTCTTGAACAGCAAAGGAAAATCGAATTGCATTTATTACGGCAAATGGGTTTTCCCCCAGGATGCGGCGAAAGTCATTTACACGAAAACGGATCCTTCTTCATCATCGAAACTGGCCGACGGAACAGCGGTTTTTTACGACGCAGCCGGATTGCGTATTGCGAAATACGTTATGAAAGGCGGCTTTATTCTTCTTGAATACAATTACCGCTGGAAAAAATCGAAAAAAGAGCGGAACGGCAGCCTGCATTTTTCATTGCAGTTCAAACCAGCAAAAGATTCGGTGGAAGTGATTTATAATGTGGTTGAGCGAGGTGATCTTGTCATGGGGTTTCACGCCAGCTACAACGGAAATAAATGGAAAACTATCCCCGGTCCGATCGGTTTTGTTCCTGAAGATGAGAATTTCATCGGCGGCGTATGGCAACCGTATGAATATTCCGCCTATCAATACGACATGCACATTGACGCGACTGCGCACAATGGAAAAAACGCGGCCACGATCCGTTCGCTCGTCCCAAAACCGGGCGGCAGCGGCGGACTCGTTCAGATCATCAGGGCCGACCAGTACCTCGGCAAGCGTGTGCGCATGACGGCGTGGATGAAATCCGAAAACGTCAGCAACTTCGCGGGCCTCTGGCTGCGCGTCGACCAGGCAGCGCCGGAAGGAAAAAACATTGTCTGCTTCGACAACATGCGCGACCGCCCCGTGAAAGGAACGACCGGATGGACGAAATACGAGATCGTGTTCGACGTTCCGCCGGGCGCAACGGATATTGTTTTCGGCGCGATGCTGCAGGGCGGAACCGGCCAGATCTGGTTCGACGATTTTTCGTTCGAAGTGGTGGACAATTCCGTTCCGCTTACCACGGAAACGGACATCACTCCTGCCCGCCCGCTTTCATCTTCCCCGGCCAATCTCGATTTCGAGAAATAATCCTGGTTTTTTACATCAATCACGAAGTACGACGGACCCTCCCACGCAGGGCGCGAAGAAACGGGCTTCGCATCTTTGAGCTTACAGTTGCATGAGTAACCGGTAAGGCGACTTTCGTATTTTCGTGCTCATGAAAATCTTCAAGTTCGGCGGGGCTTCGGTGAAAGATGCAGGAGCCGTAAAAAATGTCGCTGAAATCATTCGCCTGTTTCCTTCCGATAATCTCGTCATCGTTATCTCCGCCATGGGGAAGACGACCAATGCGCTCGAGAAGCTGGCGGAAGCTTTCTTTTTTAAGAAAGATGATCCCGTAAAAATTCTCACGGAAATAAAAGGTTTTCATCTCGCCATTCTCAGCGAACTTTTCCCTGATAAAACCCATCCCGTTTACGACGAGATCCACAACACGTTCGTGGAACTCGAATGGGCCACCGAAGATGAGCCGTCCGGTGATTTCGACCGCGAGTACGACCAGATCGTTTCCGTGGGAGAAATCCTTTCCACGCGCATCGTGAGCGCTTACCTCAACTCCGCCGGTGTGAATGCGCAATGGCGCGACGTGCGCGATTTCATCAAAACAGACAACACGTACCGGGAAGGAAAAGTCGACTGGGACCTGACGGAAAAAGCGGTGGACGCATCGCTCGTTCCTTTTTTCACGGAGAAGAAAGGAAAGATCGTCGTCACGCAGGGATTCCTCGGCGTAACTTCTGAAAATTACACAACGACGCTCGGTCGCGAAGGTTCCGATTATACGGCCGCTATCCTCGCCTGGTGCACAAATGCGGAAAGCGTCACGATCTGGAAAGACGTTCCGGGCGTGCTGAACGCCGATCCGAAATGGTTCGACGATACCCGTCTCATTCCCCGGCTCACTTACCAGGATGCGATCGAGCTGACGTATTACGGCGCAACGGTCATTCACCCGAAAACGATCAAGCCGCTGCAGAACAAAAACATTCCGCTCTTCGTGCGCTCCTTCCTCGATCCCGCGAAAGAAGGAACAAAGATCCACGACGCGCACGTTCCGCTTCCCATTCCCTGCTTCATCTTCAAAGTGAACCAGGTGCTGCTGTCCATTTCACCGAAAGATTTTTCCTTTATCGTCGAAGAAAACCTCGGCGACATCTTCGATTACTTCGCGGAGTTCCGTGTGAAAATAAACGTGATGCTCAATTCCGCGATCAGCTTTTCCGTAAGCGTGGACAGCGACGAAAAAAAGCTGCCGAAGCTCATCGACCGGCTGAAGGAAAATTTCCGCGTGCTGTACAACGAGAACGTCGAGCTCGTCACCATCCGCTATTATGATCAGCCAACGATCGATCGCGTGACAACGGCGAAACAGGTGCTGCTCGAAGTGAAAAGCCGCTACACGACGCAGATCGTGATGAAGAACAGATGATCATGCAGAAGCCGTACCGCATAGCGCTCGCCGATGATCACCCGCTCTACCTCGAAGGGCTGGAGATCCTGCTCAACAAATCGGGTGAAGCGAAAGTGGTGGCGACCGCGAAGGACGGCGACGAAGCGATCGCGATGATGGAAAAAACGAAGGCCGACCTTCTCCTGCTCGACCTCCATCTTCCCGGCAGGAACGGCATCGAAGTGGCGGAAGCGCTGAGCCGGAACCATTCCGCTGTGAAGATCGTCATGCTCACCATGCAGCGCGGCGGTCGTTACGTGGACAAGCTCCGCAAACTCGGCGTACGCGGCTACCTGCTGAAAAGCGTTTCGCTGGACGAGCTGCTCGACGCCGTGCGGAAAGTGATGAGCGGCGGGGAACATTTCAGCGAAGACATCATTCGCTACGACCACGAAGAGAATATGCGCCTGAAATCTTCCGCCATCGTCGACGACAGTCCCGGCACGCTGCTCACCGCGCGTGAAAGAGAGATTCTCGTGCTTGTCTGCAAAGAATTCTCCAGCGCCGAGATCGGGAAAAAATTATTCATCAGCACCGGCACGGTCGACACGCACCGGAAAAATATTCTCATCAAGCTCGGCGTGGGCAACACCGTCGGGCTCGTGAAATACGCGCTGAAGCACGGTCTCCTCGACGAGAATACCGGAATACCGGATTGATGAAAAACCACGCGTGCCGCAATTTCGCAGCGGCATGGCGCAACTTTCCCCGAGAGAGCTGGAAATACTGGTGCTGGTCTGCAGCGACAAAAGCAGCCGCGAGATCGCGGAAGAACTGTGCATCAGCGCAGCGACCGTGGACACGCACCGCAAAGCGCTGCTGCGGAAAACCGGTTCGAAGAACAAGATCGGGCTGGTGAAGTTTGCGCTGAGGAACAGGCTGATCGGTTGAATGCGGAAAGAGGCGCAGGCTCACAAAACCGGGATCTCCGCTTCGAACGTTGCGCCGTTCTTTCCGTCTGATACGATGAGCAGCTTCCCGCCAAGCACCCGGAGATATTCCTGCACGAGCTTAAGCCCGAGCCCTGTCCCGCTTTCCGCCGATGTTCCTTTTTCCGGCTGCACATTTTTTCCGGCGAGGATCGCCGTTATCCTTTCGGCGGAAATTCCCGGGCCGGAATCACGGCAGGAGAAAACCATTTTTTCATTCACGCGCCGGGCAGCAAGCACGATGCGTGATCCCGCCGGGGAAAACTTGATCGCGTTGCCGAGCAGGTTGCGCACGATGAGGCTGCAGATGTTGCGGTCGGAACGGATGAGCAGCTGCGCATCAGCGCTGATCTCCACATTGATCTTTTTCGTTTCGAGCGCTGCGCTGAAAATGCTTTTCACTTCGTGAAGCAATTCCGGCGCATTGAATTCCGTGAAGCGCGGCTCTCCGGCATTCCGCTGCAGCAGCGACCAGTGCAGGAGGTTATCCAGCAGCGACTGTACAGGGAAGATCGCATTGCCAAGCTTTGCAACGGAAGCGGAAAGCTCTTCTTTCGACATGGACGCTTCGCTTCCCGCGATAGCCGTGCTGAAATTCCCGATCGCTTTCACCGGCCCGGAAAGATCGTGGGAGATGACGGAAAACAGCTGGTCTTTCGTTGCGTTCAGCTTCGTCAGCTCCTCTTCCGATTCGATCAGTTTTTTATTGAGCTCTTTCAGCGTGGAATTCTGGCGCGAGATCTGCGCGTTTTTTTCGCTGAGCGATCTTGAATTGCTGCGCTGGGAAAAGAACGCAAAAAGGGCGAAAAGGACCACGATCCCGAGCACGGCCAGTCCACCGTAGAGATACAGCTGCCGGTTCTCGTCGCGGGCGATGCGTATGTCCTTCTGGTTTTTTTCCTCCTGCAGGCGGAGAATATCTTTTTCTTTTTTCGCCGTCTCGTATTTCGTCTGCATTTCCGAAATGACCTTCAGCTTGGCCGCGTCGAAAATGCTGTCGCGCAGCTCCTCGTATTTCGTCCGGTACTGCAGGGCCAGGTCGTACCGGTGCAGGTCGGCATACAGGTCTGAAAACTCCCGGTAAATGTCGCGTCGCAGCTCTTTCATGTCGGGACTGTTCCGCGCGATCGCTTCCGCGTGTTGCAGCAGCGGAACCGACCTGTCAGACTTTTTTTCCAGGCGATACACCTGCGCGAGATCGAGCATGGACTGGGCAATGCCGGAAGAGTCCGCGATCTTCGTTTTCAGTGCAAGCGCATCCGAAAGATTTTTTTCCGCACCCGCAAAATCACCGAGGTTGCGGTACGTCACGCCGATATTCAGCAGCGACTGGGCCATGCCGTAGGTGTCATGGAGGCTGTCGCGCACTTCGTACGACAAGTGATACATGGCGAGCGCCGTATCGTATTTTTTCCATCCGTCGTAAACCGAAGCGAGGTTATTGAGCACGAGCGCATAGCTGCTCATCTGTCTGTTCTTTTTGAATATAGCCAGCGCTTTCCGGTCGTAATACGCGGCTTTCTCATTCTCATCCAGCGAAGCGAAAATGAGGCCGAGGTTCGTATAGGAAACCGCGAGATTGCGTTCATCGCCGATCTCTTCCCTGATCGTGGCGGAACGCAGCATGAAGGTCACCGCCGAATCCATTTCACCGCGTTCCTTCAGGTAAAGTCCGAGATCGCTGTATGCATTGGCGATCCCTTTTTTGTAATCGTTCTTTTCCGCGATCTCCTTCGAAAGATTTTTATAATGAAATGCGGAATCATCCTGCCGCAGGTGATAATAGCACGATCCGAGGATGAGATAAGCGTCGGCAATGCGCGAAGGCTTTCCCCATTTTTCCGCTTCCTGCTTCAGCATTTTCGCGTAGAACAGCGCGCTGTCATCGTCGACGCCCATGTAATACTGCGAGATCTTGATCAGCATAACCACGCGCATGGTATCGTGCCGCTGAGGAAGCGCATGAACAAGGCTGTCGAGCTTTTTTCCTGCACCTGCGAAAAGGTGAAGCAGCAGGATCGTGAAAAGGGTCGTGAAAAGAATCGGTTTCCGCATGAATCAATAATACAAGCATTCCGGGTAAATAAAAAACAGGCTTCCGCTCAGACGGGAAAATACCGGAATACAGGATTGTCCATGGCATGATTTAGGATCAACTTTGATCAGCAAAAACAGCTCTCATGTCTCATCCACGCATCAAAGTCTATTCTGAATTCCACGCACGGATCTTCCGCATCACCGTCGTCGCCGTGATCATCGCGGCCGCACTGATCTGGCTGTTCGTTCCCGCCGGTAAATAAATCCCATGAGACCCTGCCGCTTTTTCGCCGTTTTCCTGCTTTTTTTCACGGGTGTAACCCGGTTGGTGCTCAGCGGCCAGACCGTCGCCAATTACACATTCACCCCGTACACCGGGATTTATACACAGCTCCAGGGCACGGCAGGCTCGGTTTCTCCTTCTCTTTCCGGCGGTTCGCTCGACGACGGGTGGTTCAATTCCGTTCCGATCGGTTTCTCCTTTACTTATGAAGGCGTCAGCTACACGACGCTTTCCGCGAGCACGAACGGCTGGTTCACATTCGGCAGCACGCTTTCATCTTCCGCTTACGTCAACAACCTTTCCACGGGAACACCGCGTCCTGTCGTCGCGCCATTGTGGGACGACCTTGCCATGGGCGCCACGGGCGATTTCACTTATTACACAACAGGCGTTACACCCAATCGCGTTTTCACGGTGGAATGGCTGAACATGAAATGGAACTACGCGACCACGACTCCTTCCGTTTCTTTCCAGGTAAAATTGTTCGAATCCAACAGGCGCATTGAATTCGTTTACCGCCAGGAAGCGGGAACACCGGCCACCACTTCCGCTTCGATCGGGCTCGCCGGCGTGACATCCGGTGTTTTTCTTTCGCTGAACGGAACCGGCACGAGCCCGGCTGCAAGCAGCGGAACAGAAACCACTACGCTTTCCACGAGCCCGTCAACCGGCCGCACCTACCGTTTCGATTCCTACAAGATCCGCCCGGTCATCACCGGCGTCACCCCGCTTGCCTCGCCGCTCGGAACAACTGTTTCCATTTCCGGTTCCGGCTTCGAACCGAACACCGCGGGCAACACCGTTTATTTCGGCGCAACGAAAGCTACGGTGCTGACTTCCGGCACCACCGCCATGACCGTGACGCTTCCTTCGGGCGCACTTTACAAACCGGTGAGCGAAACGAACAGCGACCACCTCACCGGCTGGTACACGAAACCGTACGATGTCACTTTTCCCTGCCAGGGCTACAGCGCCGGGAACATGATCATCCAGGGAAGCCCGGTAAACTTCACAGCGGGCAATGCACCTTCGGATGTCGCCATCGGTGATATCGACAGGGACGGGAAACCGGATCTTGTCGTGACGAACCAAAGCAGCAACACCGTTTCCGTTTACCGGAATATTTCCACGATGGGAAGCATGAGCACTTCTTCATTTGCGCCGAAAGTGGATTTTACCACCGGTAACAGTCCCTGCTCCGTTGCGGTCAGCGACCTCGACGGGGACGGCAAGCTCGACGTGATCGTGTCGAACAACGGCTCTTCCACCGTGTCTGTCCTGCGCAACACCAGCACAACAGGCGTTATCAATTCCGCATCGCTTGCAGCGAAAGTAGATTTCGCCACGACGTCGGCGCCGAAAGGACTCGACATCGCCGACATGGACCAGGACGGGAAACCCGACATCCTGGTGGTGTGCAACGTCTCGCCGTACAAGCTGGATATTTTCAGGAACGTGAGCACGTCGGGCAGCATAACCACGGCTTCTTTCTCCGCTGCGGTTTCATTCGCCACTTCCACGGGACCCGTGGATGTTTCGACCGGCGACATCGACGGAGACGGAATACCGGATGTCGTCTGCACGGATTTCGGCGCGAGCCGCATAGAGATCTGGCGGAACACCAGCGTCGCAGGAACATTTTCATTCGGTGTGGCATCCACGCAGTTCACGTTGTCGCAACCCGTTGCTGCGAAAGTTTCCGATCTCGACGGCGATGGAAAAGCGGATATCGCCATTGCCAACCAGGGCGACTGGCACATGAGCGTGTACCAGAATTTTTCCACCACGGGCAGCTTCAGTTTTTCTGCACGTCATGATTACTACGCCACGAACGGCCAGAACGACCTGAACATCGATGACATCAACGGCGACGGAAAACCCGAGATCATTATTACCGGCCAATCCAATACCGGCATCGGGGTGTACACGAACAACACTACAGTGGGTTCCATCGGTACAGCATCTTTCGGCAGCTGCTATTATTATTACGTTGCGTCCGGAACACTCGTGAGCACGGCAAGCGGCGATCTCAATGATGACGGCAAATCCGATATCATCGCCACCGATGCCAGCACAAATGATTTCGCGATCTTTCCCAACCAGTGGTCCCAGTTCATCAACGTCGAACCGAACACCTGCACCGGGAGCACGTCCTATTGCTACGACGGAACGTGGAAAGTTTATTTCCATCCCGTTTACCAGAACAGGGCGCTGTTCGCCGTCGAAGAAAAAGGAACCAGTCTCGGTCTTACGGTGGATGAATACAAGAACGCTTCACCCGGAACGTATAACGGCATGCGTTTTCTCGCGCGGCATTTCCGGATCACGCCTACAGTCCAACCTCCGGTGCCGGTACGCATCCGTCTTTTTTATCTTCCCGCCGAACTCACCGCGCTGGAAGCTGTCGATCCCACAGTCACTTCTCCTTCCAGTCTTTCCGTCACGCAATACGACGGACCAACAGAAGACGCAACCTACAATCCCACCGACGCCACTTCACTCACATGGATACCGCAGACATCGATCACGACGGGCACCGCGTACGGCGGGAATTACCTCGAGTTCACCGTCAGCAATTTTTCGGAATTCTGGATCCACGGAGGTGGCGGCGTTCTCCCGATCGAATTGCTTGATTTCAATGCGACGCCGGTTGACAACACATCGGTGAAGCTCACGTGGTCGACCGCATCGGAGACGAACAACGATTTTTTCACCGTCGAAAAAACGCGGGACGGAACAAATTTTGAAACCGTGACGACTGTTGACGGTGCGGGCAACAGCACGCAGACGCTCCATTACGAAACGGTTGATGAACATCCGTACGACGGCCTTTCTTATTACCGCCTGAAGCAAACGGACTTTAACGGGCACGCCACATATTCCGGCGTTGTTCCGGTTGAATTCGACAATGGCGGTGCGCTGTTCAACATGTACCCGAACCCCTCGGACGGAACGGTTCACTTCACCTTCCCCGGAGACCCGGAAGAAGAAGTGACGCTCCGCGTGTTTGACCTGAGCGGGCGCGAAGTGAGCACGAAAACCGCGGCAGCATCATCGCTCATGTCGGATGTAGAAATATTCGAACCGGGCATTTACATCGTGCGCATTGAAAAAGGCGGGAAACAATTCTGCCGCAGGCTTGTCGTCAATTGAGCTGCATTTATCACCTGCAAATGCGCATACAGCTATAAACTATTTTTTTATAAATATTTGATTTCTATTTACGATCTTTGAATGAAGCAGCTCTTATGCAGGATCTCACGATCAGACAAACGATTCGCACCGCCGGCGTTCAGTTCAGCGCGGGATCCGCTTATCTCAGCATCCAGGGAAATTCCATCCCGGAAAATTCAGACGGTTTTTTTCAGCCTTTGCACGACTGGGTGGAAGAATTCCGCAATGTGAATTCTCAGCCCGTGACATTCCGCATTTTCATGACGTATTTCAATACCGCCACGATCCGACACCTCATCGCGATCATGAAAAAGCTGATCCAGACGTACGGCAGCAACCTGAAGATCGAATGGGCGTACGAAAAAGGCGACGAAGAGATCCGCGACCGCGGGCAGGATATTTCCGAAGTGGTTAAATTTCCTTTCGTATTCGACGAGGTCGCCGTCTGATCACCCGAGCACGGCGATCATTTTTTCCGCAAGGAATTTCGCAAGTTTTTCGTGGCTTTCGAACGTCCATCCCGCAATGTGCGGGGAAAGGATGACTTTTTCCGAATGAACGAGATAATGGAACGCAGGCGGGAGCGTTTTGGGATCGATCGCTTCGAATGAAACGCTTTCGTATTCGAGCACGTCGAGGCAGGCGCCCTTCACTTTCCCGTTTTCAAGCGCCTGCACGAGCGCTTCCGTTTTCACATTTTTTCCGCGCGCGGTATTCACGAACCAAACCGGCTTGCGGAAAGACGCGAAAAATTTTTCATCGCAGAGGTGGAATGTTTCTTCCGTCAGCGGGAGGTGCAGGCTGACCACATCAGCCTCCGCGAAAATCTCTTCCAACGAGGATTCGTTCACGAACGCATCGCCGAAACCGTTTTTGTATTTATCGTAAGCAAGTATTTTCACACCGAACCCGCGCAAACGCTGCGCAAACGCCGAACCCATATTCCCGTAACCGATAATGCCCACCGTTTTTCCCTGCAGCTCGTAGCCGCGGTTCGATTCACGGTTCCATTTCCCCCCGCGCACTTCGCGATCTGCACGCAGCAGGTTATTCATCAGCGCCAGCAGCATTCCGGTCGCATGCTCACCCACCGCATCGCGGTTTCCTTCCGGCGCATGAAGACAGCGGATGCCTTTTCCTTCTGCATACGCCACGTCGATGTTTTCCATTCCCGCACCGACGCGCCCGATGCATTTCAGCTTTTTTCCCGCGTCGATGAATTCCCTGTCGATCTTAAAGCGGCTGCGGATGACAATCGCGTCGAATGAAGGGATCATCTTCATCACTTCATCCCGCGACGCAGCATATTCCTCGCGGATCTCATATCCCTTTTCACGCAGCATCGTGATCATGAGCGGGTGATTCGTATCGAGAAAAAGTACGGAAGCCATTTATTTGAGAAGTGATCCGTGCAGCAGGAACATCGCGAATGAAAAATAAATAACGATGCCTGTCACGTCGACAAGCGTCGCAACAAAAGGAGCGGACGATGCCGCGGGGTCGAGACCGAGACGTTTGAGGAATAACGGGAGCAGCGATCCCATGAGCGTTCCCCACAGCACGACGCCCACCAGCGTAATACCGATCGTGATCGAGATCATCGCCACGTTAGCATGCAGGACAGGATCATGCGAAATG
>DASTSF010000146.1:0-3777 GCA_035760825.1 Bacteroidia bacterium | reverse complement strand
GCCGGATCGATCACGAAATTCGGCGTCGTTCCCGACATGGCTACGTGGGGAAAAGGCATCGCGAACGGATTTTCATTCTGCGCCCTCACCGGGAAAAAAGAAGTGATGGAGCTCGGCGGAATACGCCGCAAGGGAGAACAGAAATTGTTCCTCGTCTCCACTACGCACGGCGGGGAAACCTGCTCGATCGCGGCCGGGCTTGCCACGATCGCCGAGTTTGAAAAGAATGACGTGATCGGGCACAACCACCGGATGGGCGAGAAGTTCATCGCCGGGACAAAGGAGCTTCTCACTAAGCACGGGCTTACGGGCTACATCGACCAGCTGCAGTTCAGCTGGCATGCGAGCCTCGGTTTCCGCAATGCGAAGAAAGAAGCGGATTTCGGCATGCGCACGCTGTTCAACCAGGAAGTGATCAAACGCGGCGTTTTGTTCCAGGGAATTTTCTGTCCCTGCTTCAGTCATACGGATGAAGACATGGCGCACATTCTCTGGGCGTTCGACGAAGCGATGGAAGTGTATAAAAAAGCATTGGAAGACGGGTATGAAAAATACCTCACCGGGGATGTGATCAAACCTGTTTTCCGGAAAATTATCTGACGATGAAAAACCAGGAACGGACAACAGATCCTTCTGCGATCGATTTCCGGAAAAAATTCGAGCTGACGGATAAAGTGATCGTCATCACCGGCGCCTGCGGGTTGATCGGTCGTGCGTTTGCAGAAGCCTGTGCGCAGTTCGGCGCGCATATTGTGCTGGCGGATATCGCTGTTTCCGCACCGGAAGAAAAAGCGGCGGAGCTGGAGAAACGTCACGGAAGAAAGATGCTCGGCGTTATTGTCGATGTGGCGAAAAAGAATTCCGTGGAAGACCTGAAGAATAAAACGCTTGCCGCATTCGGAAGGATTGACGGACTTGTCAATGCGCACCAGAACAAGTCACATCTCATTTTCGAACCATTCGAAAAAGTGAGCGAGGAAAACTGGGATACAGTCGTGGAAGTGAACCTTAAAGGAACGTTCCTGCTGTGCCAGGTCATCGGCTCGTACATGGCAGAGCAGGGGAAAGGTGCGATCATCAATATTCCTTCTACTTACAGCGTCGTTGCACCGAACCAGAACCTGTACAAAGGAACGAGCCTCGGCTGTCCCGCTGCCTATTCTGCTTCGAAGGGCGGCATTGAAGCGCTTTCACAATACCTTGCCACGTACTGGGCGTCGAAAGGCGTGCGTGTCAACCAGATCACGCCGCACGGTGTCTGGAACAACCACGAAGAACAGTTCGAAAAGAATTTTGCGAACTTCAGTCCCCTGCAGCGCATGAGCTATAACCATGAAGTGGCGGACGCCGCGGTTTTCCTTCTCAGCGACGCTTCTTCCTATGTCACCGGCCATAACCTTCTCGTCGAAGGCGGATGGACAGCCTGGTAAAAACAAACGCTATGAAAAACATTTTAGAGTTCATCGATCATTATGATCCAGCGATCATTCAGCGTCCGTACATCATTGCGGAAGCCGGCGTCAATCACGAAGGTTCGATGGATCTTGCGAAACGTCTCATCGACGAAGCTGCGGACGGCGGAGCGGATGCGATCAAGTTCCAGACGTACAAAGCCGATACGATCGCCAGCAAAGACAGCCCGTATTACTGGGACATCACGAAGGAACCTACACGCAGCCAGCACGAACTTTTTAAAAAATATGACAAGTTCTGGAAGAAGGAATACGAAGAGCTGAAGAACTATTGCGACAAGGCCGGGATCGAATTCATGTCGACGCCGTTCGATGTGGAATCGGCGAACTTCCTGAACGACATGATGCCGGTGTACAAAATCTCTTCGAGCGACATCACCAATCTTCCTTTTATCGAACACATGTGCCGTTTCGGAAAACCGATCCTGCTTTCGACCGGTTCTTCTTTTCACTGGGAGATCCAGCAGGCGCTCGACACGATAGAAAAGTTCGGGAACAAAGTCGTTTTGCTGCACTGCATCCTGAATTATCCCACTGCGGACGAGAATGCGAACCTCGGCATGCTCATCGACCAGAAGGTCCATTACCCGCAAACCATCCCGGGTTATTCCGATCATACGCTCCCGGGAAAAATGGAAGTGCTGAAGATCGCCACGCTGCTTGGCGCGGCTGTCCTGGAAAAGCATTTTACGCACGACAAAACATTGCCCGGCAACGACCATTACCACGCCATGGACAGGGACGACCTGAAGCATTTTCACCGCGAGATGGATTTCGTTTTCAAAGTGCTCGGTGATTTCAAAAAACATCCGCTTGCTTCTGAAGAAAAATCGCGTGCGAACGCAAGACGCAGCCTTGTGGCGTTGAAGAATATTAAGTCCGGCGAAGCCGTCACCCGCGATCACCTCACCTGGAAGCGCCCGGCCAGCGGCATCAGCCCGAAAGACATTGAGCAGCTGATCGGGAAGAAGGCGCTGCGCGATATTTCAGAGGACGAGGTGCTGAAATGGAATATGTTCAGCTGAGCGCGGATGAAGAAATTTCTTTTTGTCACACACATCACTCCCTGCGCCAAACGCACTGCGCTGCGGCGGTCGCTGATCGATATTTATTTCCGCGCCCTCGATGCGCAGACGTACGGCAACTGGAAAGTCGCCGTGCTGGGTGAAGAAGAAAAGACCGAAGGACGCTTTCATTATTTTTTTCTCGGCGATCTTCCGAAGGAGGAGAAATTTGCAGAGGTGCGGAAGATCTTTTCGAAGCCGGAAATGACCGCGCTTACCGGTGAAGCGGATTACATCATCAAGCTGGACGACGACGATATCATTTCGCCCCGTCTTCTGCAGGACCTCGCGGAATTCGACGGCGATCTTTATTACGATAAATACCACACGTTCACTGATGTTTCCAGCGGGATGATCACGCAGCAGCGAAGGCAGTGGATCGCGAGCACCTGCGTGCATAAAAAAGAGCATGCGCTTTCAGCGTGGAACGGACCCGGGGCTTCTGCCGTCGGCAACCTGCTGTATTCCGATCACAGCCAGAGCTGGCATCTCTATTACGGCGACAAAAAGACCGTGGCGGCCGACCCGCATCACCCGGTCTACCTGCGCGTGCTTTCCCCGACTTCAGTCTCATCGGGAGCTTCAGCCGGGGAGGGGAACCGCAATGATATCCCGATGAACGGATACCGGGATTACCTCGCGAAATTCGGAGACTGGACCCGTGCCGATGTAAAAGATTTCGATGCTTATCTTCCTCTTCTCGCCCGTGCGTGGAACGATTTTTCAGGTTCCCCGCAATCGCCTCTCCCGCCTTTCGCGAAGAAAGAGGGCGGCGTGCGCGGCAGGATCCGTAAATGGCTCTCGGGTCTTCATAAAAGCTGAGTTGCTGATCCATGAGCAAACGTCTCGCTTATCTTCCGCGACTTGATTCATTGCGCGCCATCGCAGCGCTGATGGTACTTTTCGTTCATTACCTCTCGCTGAAGAAAAGCACGTTTGCCTATGGCGGGAACGGCGTGGAGATATTTTTTGTCATCTCGGGATTCCTGATCACGGGAATTCTTCTTTCTCAGAAGAACGAAACGTCTTTGCCGCGTCACCGGCTTTTCGGGAGCTTCGTTGTGAAAAGAGCGCTCCGGCTTTTCCCGGCGTATTACCTGTATCTCGCTTTTCTTTACGTGCTCCATGCAACCGGGGGACTGTGGCTTTGCAATAAAGGCGATTTCTGGCATTACCTCACGTACACGCAGAATTTTCTTTTCCTTCAGAAACCAGGACAAAGCTCGCTGCTGTTTCATACG
>DASTSF010000145.1:0-4834 GCA_035760825.1 Bacteroidia bacterium | reverse complement strand
CTCTGACTTCTGAAGCTGTCATGGACAGCGGTTTTTAAGGAGCGTAAATTTAGGAATAAAAAAGGGGAAAGGCGCGAAGGAAAAAGGCGTAAAATCTCAGTTCGGATTGATCCGGGTAACCGCGATCACGCCGTGCACTTTCTTCAGCTTTTTCATCAGCTCGGTAAGGTGCTGCGTATCGTGCACGAAGAGCATGATCGTCCCGTCGAACGTTCCGTCGTGCGTGTCAAAGCTCAGTGAACGCATGTTCACGCTCAGCTCGCTGGAGATGATGCGGGTGATATTGTTCACCAGGCCGACTTCATCGATCCCGCTGACCTTGATGCCGGCGAGGAACGAGATCTGTTCCTGCGCGGTCCATCTCGCTTTCACAATACGGTAGGCGTAGTTCGACATCATCTGCAGGGCGTTCGGGCAGGTAACGCGGTGGATCTTTATGCCTTCGCCAATGGTGATGAATCCGAAAACGTCGTCGCCGGGGATCGGGTTGCAGCAGGGCGAAAGCTTGTATTCGATCTTCGTCAGGTTGTCGCCGATGATGAGCGCGTCGTCCCCTGCTTTCTTTCCCCGTATGTCTTTTACCACCTGCTCGAGCGTGGGTTCGCTCTTGGCCGTTTTGGCGGGCCGCTCTTTTTCTTTCTGCCACGCTTTGAGATGCTTCAGCGCGATAATCCCTTTCGCGATACGGTAAAACAGGTCCTGCGCGGTGGGAAGCTTCAGGAACAGCTGCAGCGCATTGATGTTCTGCACGGTGAAATCGATCTTGAGATGATCGAACTTCCGCTCGAGGATCTCGCGTCCTTCCTCGGCGATGCGCCGTTTTTCTTCCTTGAGCGCGTTCTTGATCTTCGCTTTTGCGCGGGCGGTGATGACGTAAGAGAGCCAGTCTTCTTTCGGCGACTGCTTGGATGACGTAAGAATTTCCACCTGGTCGCCGCTTTTCAGCGGGTGGCTGAGCGGAACAAGCTTGTGGTTCACTTTTGCGCCGATACAATGTTCGCCGACCTTCGTGTGAATCTCAAAGGCAAAATCGAGGGCGGTGGACTGGTTGGGAAGCGTCTTCATTTCTCCTTTCGGCGTAAAGACGAAAATTTCCTCGGCGAAAAGATTCAGCTTGAAGTCGTCGATAAAATCGAGCGCATTTTCTTCGGGACTCTCGAGAATTTCGCGGATCCTGCGCAGCCAGTCTTCCAGCTGGCTTTCTTTGCTGTCGGAACCGGGACTGCCGTCCTTGTATTTCCAGTGCGCCGCATAACCTTTTTCAGCGAGCTCGTCCATGCGTTCCGTGCGGATCTGCACTTCCACCCATTTTCCTTCCGGGCCCATCACCGTCGTGTGCAGCGATTCGTAACCGTTCGCTTTGGGCGTGGATATCCAGTCGCGGAGGCGATCGGGATTCGGGTGGTAGAAATCGGTGACGATGGAATACACGCGCCAGCAATCTGATTTTTCCTTTTCCTGCGGCGTACGGATGATGATGCGTATCGCGAAAAGATCGTAGATCTCTTCGAAGGGAACGCCTTTGTGGCGGATCTTGTTGTAAATGGAATAAATCGACTTCGGCCGGCCGATGATCTTGGCCTTGAATCCCTGCTCGTGCAGTATTTCGTTGATCGGCTGGATGAATTTCTGGATGAAACGTTTCCGTTCGGGTTCCGTTTCCTGCAGCTTGCGGGCGATGTCGTTGTAAACTTCCGGCTCTGTGAATTTCAGCCCGAGGTCTTCGAGCTCGGTCTTCATCGCGTTGAGCCCGAGACGGTGGGCGAGCGGACCGTAGAGGTAAAGCGTTTCCGATGCGATCTTCAGCTGCTTGTCGCGCTTCATCGAATCGAGCGTGCGCATGTTGTGAAGACGGTCTGCGAGCTTGATGAGGATGACGCGGATATCATCCGAAAGCGTGAGCAGCATTTTACGGAAATTCTCCGCCTGCAGCGAGTTCGTCTGCTGGTCGAAAACGCCTGAAATTTTCGTCAGGCCGTCGATGATCTTCGCCACCTTTTCGCCGAACATCCCTTTGATGTCATCAAGCGTGATGTCGGTGTCTTCAACGGTATCGTGGAGCAATGCACAGACGACGGCAGTAGTGCCCAGTCCTATTTCTTCGGCGCAGATCTTCGCAACGGCGATGGGATGGTAGATGTACGGCTCGCCCGATTTGCGACGCATGTCCTTGTGGGCTTCCAGCGCAACGTTGAATGCCTTCCGGATGATCTGGCGATCGCCTTTTTCCTGTCTTCGCTTTGTAGCCCGCAGCAGATCGCGGTAACGTCCCAGTATCTCTTTCCGCTCTTTTTCCGTGTCAATAACCGGAGCGACTTCTTTTTCAGCCATAATTAAACTTCAGCAAATTGAAAAATAGCGACAATGAAGTTACGAAAAAAAAGGCCGGCGAATTGATCCGGTAAGGGAAATGAACATCAGTTCACGCGGTGAAAACTTTCCACGATCTTCTCGAAAACGCCCTGGTACCTCAGGAATTCTCCCTGGTTTTTGTTCTGCGCTTCGCAGCTGAAGAACCACACGTCGTCGCCGTGGATGATGATCGCATCGAGAAACCCGACGCGGGAGTCTTCCATGTCATACATCCCGTAACGCTGGAAGCTCTGGCAGGAATCGACGGTGAAAAGATTTTCCTGCACCACGTCAACATGTCCCGCCGCGTCGTGCAGCATTTTGAGCTGGAGGTCGGCCAGCTTCTGCAGGTTTTCCCCTGGTTTCAGCTTGCCGCGCGCCACATTCATATTCGGCGCGACCTTCACCGTATCCGGAACTTTTTTGGTGAATGAAACGAGCAGCGCGGGGTTCGGTGATTTGATCGACTGCCATTTTTCAGGAACGAGAAATCCGGCGCCGAAATCCCTGCTCTGGAATTTTGCAAAATTGAAATCAGCACTGTCGAGGTCGAAGAGTTTTTTCCCTTCCGACATGTGGAACGCTTTGATCACTCTCCCGTTTTCGCCGTAGTTCACCCAGGCGCCCGCGGGCACATCGTTATCGTAGGATCCTTCCGCGATGAGCTTTCCGTCTTTCCGCAGCCATGCGTGCCCCTGTTTTTTTCCGTTCACGGTTTCGATCTCGAGCTGACCGCTGTCGGTTTGCAGGATCACGGTGTTGGGATTGGTTTTTACGGTTGCCGGCGTGGAATCTTTTGCCGGGGAATGCGTGTCGCCCGTTTTATCTCCGCCGCAGGCGGAAAGAAGAGCGATCGCGACAAGACTGAAAAAATATTTCATGCGTTTAATCGATTGCCGGTAAAACTTTGGAAGCACATTCGCCGAAACCGACGCGTACGCCGTCTTTTTCCGCATAGCCGCGCATGATCACCGTATCTCCGTCATTGATGAATTTGCGTTCGGTTCCGTCGGCCATCTTCACCGGTTTTGTTCCCCGCCACGTTATTTCCATCATGGAACCGAAAGAGCCTTCGTCAGGTCCGCTGATCGTTCCTGAAGCCAGCAGGTCGCCGATATTCATATTGCATCCGTTCACCGTGTGATGTGCGAGCTGCTGTTCCATCGTCCAGTACATATACCTGTAATTCGACCGGCAGACGATCGTCTCTCCATCGCCGGGCGCTTTGATGGAAACCTCCAGGTTGATGTCGATGTTTTTGTCGCCTTTGTAAGCGAGATAGGGGAGAACTTCCGGTTCCTGTTTGTAGCCCGCCACGCGGAAAGGTTCGAGCGCATCGAGCGTAACGATCCATGGAGAAATGACCGAGCAGAAATTTTTCGCGAGGAAAGGTCCGAGCGGAACATATTCCCATGATTGTATGTCGCGTGCGCTCCAGTCGTTGAAAAGCACCATCCCGAAAATGTGATCGTCCGCGCTCTCTGTGGAAATACGTTCGCCCATCGTCGTCGGTTTCCCGATGATGAAGGCTGTTTCCAGCTCGAAGTCGAGCAGCTTTGTCGCACCGAACGAGGGCGCTTCTGCGTCGGGCGCTTTCGTCTGTCCTTTCGGACGGTTGAAACTGCAGCCCGAAACCATGATGGAGGACGAGCGTCCGTGGTAACCAACGGGAATGTATTTCCAGTTCGGCAACAGCGCGTTCGCCGGGTCGCGGAACATTTTTCCCATGTTCGTCGCGTGATCGATGCTCGAATAGAAATCAGTGTAATCACCGATGTGAACGGGCATCATCATTTCCGCTTCGCTCATCGGCACGAGGCACTGCCGGCGGGCTTCCGCCTGCGACTGAAGCGCCTTGTTCTTTTCATCCAGCAATTCGGAAACGCGTTCCCGCACTTTTCTCCACACCGGTTTTCCAAGTGAGATGAAATCATTCAGCACGGTTTTGCTGAACACTTTTTTATCAATGGCAAGCATGTCGAAATAACCGAGCTCGGCTACTGCGGAAAGATCGAGGATTTGCTCCCCGATGGCGACGCCGGCTCTCGGGCCGCGGGTTTTCGTCTTGAAAATGCCGAAAGGAAGATTCTGGATGGGGAAATCAGAATGAGGAGGGACTTCGACCCATGACCGAAGTGAAGGTTGATTGGCTTTAAGCATAATTGATTCCGGTTGCGCTGCCAAAAATAGCGTTTATGTACGAGCGGCGATACGCTTTTCCGGGCGGAGATTTATATCGATCGCATTACAGGCCTCAACCCTCAATTAAGTATATTTGATATCTGGCAAAATAGAATTTACCATGAAAAAAATCATACTCGCAGCGGGCGCTTTGTTTGTGCTCGCATCGCTGAATGCACAGACTGTCGTTTACCACGAAAATTTCGAAGTAGCGGATTCGGTTACCGCCACAGGAACGCCGCTGTGGGGGCCTGATCTTACCGTTCAGACCAATTATCTCACAAGCTACCGCAACCAGGTA